>NZ_CP011267.1:1500000-1770093 GCF_001006045.1 Geoglobus ahangari | reverse complement strand
TAATAAGAATTAGATGAAGATTACCTTCTCCGCATTCATTAACTGCTCGGCAAGACCGCCAACCCTGTCCACCCACGGCGGCATGTCGCTCTCGCCATATCCAAGAAGCTCCATGCTACCGCTGCAGACCACGATCTCTAGGTTCCCGAACTCCTTGCCGAGTGCGACCATCTCCTCAAGCCCCTTGACACTGCCCTTCTCAATCCCCCTCCTGATCACATCGTTCTTTCTCTCATCTCCACACTCCACCCTGTCCTTAACCACGGTGTCTATCGCCCAGTATGTCAGAAAGACCTTCACCTTCTCTCCAACCGCAGAGTACGTTGTCGCGATGCTGAACGCGTGGTAAATCCTGTCCCACTCCCCGCTGTGCACGATTATGGATATCATGCTATCACCTCGCTAAAACCCCTCCTCTCCAACAAAAGGATTTTCCATCTCCGCTATCGCCTCGAGCACCTCGTCCCTTATGAACACGCACTCGATGCCCTCAAGCAGGCATTTCCTGACATAGGTTCCGCTGAACTCTCTCGCGTCATGGGGGCAGAGGCTCTTGCTTATAACCCCGCACCTCTCGCAGAAGTGGAACTCCTTGAAGAACAGGGGCTTTATTTTGAGATCGTCATGCTCCTTCAGCATCTCGTGCGCGTCGTATGGCCCGTAAAAGTTCCCGACTCCCGCGTGGTCTCTCCCGACTATGAAGTGGGTCGCTCCGAAGTTCTGTCTGACTATTGCATGCAGAACTGCCTCTCGTGGGCCAGCGTACCTCATCTCTGTCTTCCATATGCCGAGAAACGTGTTCTCCCTCCTGTAGTAGTTCTCGATCAGCACCTGATAAGCCTTTATTATCGCCTCGTCTCTGAAGTCACCCTTCTTTTTCCTGCCTATCACCGGGTTTATGAACAGACCAACGCTCCCGCCAGTGTAGGCCTCGACGGCCATCATCGCCGACTTCTGAACGTACTCGTGCCCAACATGAGGGGCGTTTCTCGTCTGAAACGCGACAACGTAGTCCCACTTTCTGAAAATCTCCCTCGTTACCTCGGGAGGGAAAAAGTGATCGTCAAATCTTTTGTCCGCAAACTCGACGAACCACACCCTCCCTCCGGCGAGCACCTCACCCATCTCCATCGTCCTTCTGACCCCGGGATGCTCAGTATCCTCTGTGCCGAACACGCATCTCGCGTACTCCCTTCTGTCGAACCTGTAGACCTCCTCCACCTCCATGATCCCGACGATAGTTCCCCTGTGAGTCAGAGCGTAGCTCTCGCCCTCCTGAAGGTTCAGATCGAGGACGATCGGAATCGTCCAGCTGAGCCCGTTTGAAAGCCTCCTTTCCCACAGAACGCTTTCGAAGTCCTCGGAGCACATGAAGCCATCGAGGGGGCTGTATATCCCGAGCCCTATGTTTTCCACATCCAGTGCCCTCTCCCTGTCAATCTCCACCTTCTCAAGCTCTCCTGCCTCCTCCCTGAGCCTCTCATCCGCCACTCTCTTCACAAGCCTTCCGCCGTGGGGCTCGATCACCTTCTCACCCTGATCCGCATCTCGTCCACAACATTCCCCTCAAAAAACACCTGATAGACGACATCCTTCCCATCCTCGAAGGCGAGCAGTTCGTACCTCTGATCACCAATGTGGGGTGGCAGTCTGAGCCTTATAGCCCCAGCAGGACACTCTTTTATGCAGGCGCAGCAGTGCCAGCACTTGTCAGCGTATCTCAGCTCCGGGTAGTCATCAATGGCTATTGCAAGGCTCGGGCAGATCTTCTCACACTTGCCGCACTTGATGCATGCATCATAGTCAAAGACGATCACACGTAATCCCTCCTGAAAGCGAACCCTTGCCCGTCATACTTCGAGACCAGCATGTAGTTCGAGCTGCTAAGCTCCGGATAGTCGCTCCTCATCTGGAACGGCGGCATCTTCGTCTCTCTCCTCTCTATCATGTGGTGGAGCATTGCCCTCGCGACAACAAGCCTGTCCCTCGTTTCGAAAACTCTCACAGCCTCACCACCAATGTCGAGACCGAGGAGGTGCTCTATCTCCCTGAGCGCGGCTCTTGCAGAGGCCTCGTTGTATATGTAGTACCTCGATATGCCTCCAGCATAGTGGTCGAGGACAAACTGCATTCTCTCTTCCGCATCCTTCCACGAATAATCACCAAACTCCACATTGATCTCCTGGGGTCTGAAGTCGTTGGCCCTCGATACCCTGCCTGCGCTCCTCGCGGCTATAATTCCTTCAGCGAGAGCTCCGCCCACATGCTTCAGCGGCACGCCTCCAGCAGCATCTCCCGCGGCATAGAGGTAGCTGAGAGAGGTCATCCTGCCTTCATCAACCCATATGCCGGCAACGGTGTGGGAGCCGGATATGTAGGGCTCGCAGGGCATGACCTCGAGCATATCCCTTGAGAAATCCAGCCCCCTCGCGACAACGAACAGGTAAAACATCGGCCATGCGTTGAGATACAGCTTTATCAGCTTCTCCTTCTGCTCATCGTTCAGACCCCGTGTGTCTATGTAAACGGGGAACCTGCCCTCCAGATACTCCCTCGACGGAGCGTATGCTCTGATGGCTATCGGAGCGGTCTCACCTCCAAACTCCTCGTATCTCGTCTTCATGAACTCCTCGCCCTCGGAGTTCTTCAGCGGTGCTTTGAACCCCACGGCGGTGACCCCTATGGGGCTGTTCACGTCCTTGATTCGAGGTGGGATGAACCTGAACTCGAGCCCCTCCATCTCAGCCCCAGCCCTTATTGCCAGCGAGTACCCGGTGCCGGCGTTTGAGGGAGGGTACCATGGGACGGTGTAAGCCCTGTAAAGCCCGCTCGCTCCTCCGGTTGCTATGAGCACGGCCTTTGCCCTTACGAAAAACACCTCCTCGCTTCTCAGGTCGAAAACATAAACTCCGTGCACCTCGTTACCTTCAACCGCAAGCTCCAGCGCGTATACCCTCTCGATTATGTTCTCCGCCGACTCGACTGCAATGTCCGCGAGTATTGGCTTTATGTGCTCCCCGTAGATCCTCATCCCGAACCTGCCCTGCCTCTCGTGGAGAACGGGTAAACCATAGTCCTCGAGTACGCTGACCGCATACCGCGTTTCCCTGATAAGGGTCAGGGCGAGGTCTTTCCTCGCAAGGCCCATCCCCTGAAACTTCACGAACTCGTAGTAGTCCTCGGGATCATCTCCCTCGTGCAGATAGGAGTAGATGGCATTGACGCCCGGGGCAAGGCACCCGCTCCTCCTCAGTCTCGCCTTATCTATGATCACCGTCTCAAGACCGAGCTTTCTTGCCTCGTAGCTTGCCATGCACCCTGCCGTGCCGCCGCCTATTACTGCCAGATCGGTGTTGATCACTTCCATATCCTGATCCTCCAGTGGTCACCCTCCTTGGCTGTTTCCACCTGATACCCCTTCTTTTTCAGGACAAGCGGAAGATCCCTTGCCGACGGTGGATTGTCGGTTATCACCTCAAGGACAGCATCCCCAACCTTCTTCAGCGCGAGTTCGGTGAATATCTGGGGGAACGGGCACGTGTTTCCCCTGACATCCAGCTCGTACGTGTTCTCCCCAACCTGCTTGAGCTTAAGCTCCATTTCTCATCTCCTCCAGCAGCCTTTCAAACTCCCTCACGAGCTCATCCCCGTGCAGACCCTCCTTCACGACCTTCGCCATCCTGAGACTGGCGAAATCTCCACCGGCAAGCAGGTCATAACCCTGAACCACCCCGTTTTTTGTTCTGACAGGCCTGCCGACCAGTCCTATCTCTCCAACGTGGTGGCAGCCGCACGCGTTCCTGCATCCGGATATGTGTATTCTCAGATCCTTCACCCCCTTCCTCTCGCACACCTCCACAAGCCTCTCAAGCAGCTCCTTTGCGTGCGGTTCGCTCGTCCTCCCGCAGAAGTTGGAGGCACAGGCTATTGACGAGTAGTAGAGCCTGCCCTCTTTCAGATCGAACTTCTTTGAAAGGTCGTTTTTCAGCCTTTCCACATCGTCGACGTCCACAAATGTGACGTTCTGCTCCGGAGTGAGCCTGACCTCACCATCTGCGTGCTTGTCGGCCATCTCGGCTATGAATTCAAGCTTGTCTGCCGACAGCACGCCTCCAAGCACGGGAAGGGTGTAGTATTGCAGACCATTGGTCTGAACTCCCGAGCCGTTGTGGTCACACTGTGAGGGTGCTGCGACATCAATGCGCTCAAGAGGGCCGACTCTGCTCTCAATCTCCTCTCTGAGCCTGTCCAGACCCCACTCTGACACGAGGTTCTTGAATCTCGCCTTTGCCTTGCTCTCTCTGCTTGAGTGATCCCTGTGTATCTCCACAACCGCCTTCACGAACTCAAAGGTCTTGCTCTCCGGCACGAACACGCCGAGGCTCTTTGCGAGGGTTGGACCGGGATGGCTCGCGCCAATGCTCCCTCCAACAAACGGAACGAACCCCCTCTCTCCGTTGTACTCAATGCCAAACATTCCGAGGTCGTTTATCCCGAGCCTCACACAGTCCCCACCGCATCCTGAAAAGGCTATCTTGAACTTTCTTGGCAGGTCAAGGTAGTCGGGATTCCCCGTGAAGAAGTCGGTTAGCCTTACCGCATGCTCCGCAACGTCAAAGTCGTTTATCTTCCCGCTCAGCGGGCACGCGATTATGTTCCTCACATCCCCAAAGCAGGCACCGCTGAACCCCTGTCCGCACATGTCCGTGAAGTATCCTATCTCGTAGAGCTTTCCGAATATCTCGAGGGACTTCTCCGGATCAATCCAGTGGAGCTGGATGCTCTGCCTGTCCGTGATTTCTGCGTATCCCCTCCCGTACTCCCTCGAAAGTTCCGCAACCCTCCTCAACCTCTCGGAATCAATCTGGCCGGCGGGAACCTTTATCCTGAGGAAGTGGAGAGAGCCGTTACCGTTATCCCTGCCGAGGGAGTACCTTCCCACGAACTTCGAGATATCGCCTATGTCAATGCTTATCTCCATAGCAATTCACCCCATGAGGATGTATGAACACCTTTTGGAATTACGCTATTTAAATTTAACGCCGTTAATTATTAATATCCCGCCCATCCACTAAACGGCGTTAAAGGTGGGATCAGATGTACGAGGTTCTGGGCCTGATAGTGGGGTTCCTTGTGGGCCTGACCGGAATAGGTGGGGGGGCACTGATGACCCCCGCCCTTCTGATGCTCGGGGTGGGGATAGAGAGGGCTGTGGGCACCGACTTGGCCTACGCGTTTACCGTCAAGTCATTCTCCTCCCTACTCCACAAGCGGGGGAGCAACTTCGATATACGTTTGTTCTACACCACCGCTCCCCCGGGCGTCGCAGGGGTGCTGCTTGGATACTTCATGCTCAGAGACAAGCTTGTGGACAGCACCGCTCTCGTGATCATACTTGGGGCTGTGCTCTTCACCGTTTCGATTCTAATGATCTACAGCGGCCTGAGGCACAGGGTCAAGGCAGAGTGCTTTGCGTGCGAGAAATACTGCGAGAGTTTTCACGAGTCAGACTCGAGGTGGTGGGCGATAGCCTGCGTCGCGTTTGCTGTCGGCGTGCTCGTTCAGCTCACCTCGGTTGGCAGTGGAACGCTGATGACGTTCGCGATACTGAACCTGACGAACCTCAGGCCGAACAGGGTTGTGGGGACAGATCTGGTGACGTCTACAGTGCTATCAGGTGTGGCGCTGCTATCTCACGGCAGTCTCGGGAATGTTGACACGCAGTTGGCCGCAAGGTTGATAATTCCCGGACTTGTAGGTGCCTATGCAGGCTACTGCACGTCCAAGAGGTGCTCGCCCGGCGTGCTCAAGATGGCGATATCTGCGTGCATAGCCCTCGCATCCCTGACGCTCATAGCGGGTAAAGTTTAAATAACTAAACGGTGTTAACCATGGGGATGGATCTCAACCGCTACCACCCGAACAACCTGAAGAGAGTATCGAGCGGAATGATAAACGTCCACCCGATACAGAGAGGGGGGATTCTGACTGAGGAGGCCAGAAGAGTTCTGCTTGAGTGGGCTGATGGCTACTCCGTCTGTGACGTGTGCCTTGAGGGCAGAGTTGATCTGGTGAAGAACCCGCCCATAGACGAGTTCAAGCAGGACGTTGCAGAGTTCCTCGGAATGGATACCGCAAGGTTTACCGCTGGTGCGAGGCACGCGAAGTTCGCGATCATGTCAGCGTTCAAAAACGGCACGCTCGTCCTCGACTCCCTCGCCCACTACACGTCATACATTGCGGCAGAGCTGAACGGAATCAGGGTTTACGAGGTGCCCAACTCGGGCTATCCGGACTTCAGGATAGATCCTGAGGGCTATGCCACAACCTTCGAGAGGGTGAAGGAGGAGACGGGGAGGTACCCGGATCTGGCGCTGCTCACCCACGTGGACTACAGGTACGGGAACCTTGCAGACGCGAGGAAGGTCGGAAAGATCTGCGAGGAATACGAGGTTTCGCTCGTTCTGAACACGGCCTACACATCCGGAATAATGGAGGTTGACGGAAAGAAGCTCAGGGCAAGCTTCATCGTGGGCAGCGGGCACAAGAGCTGGGCGGCCACGGCACCAATTGGCATCCTCGCCACAAACTACGAGCTCGCGGACAGTGTCTTCAGAACGTCCAAGCTTAGGGGTGACTGGAGCGGAAGGGCGTTCACGAAGAAGGAGCTTGCCCTGTTCGGATGCTCACCTGTCTACGGATTGCCGGTTATGACCCTCATGGCCTCGTTCCCGAGAGTTGTGGAGAGGGTGAAGAGGTGGGATGAGGAAGTGGAGAAGGCAAGGTGGTTTGTCAGGGAGATGGAGAAGATAGAGGGGGTCGAGCTAATAGGCGAGAGGCCCAAGAACCACACGCTGATGCACTTCGAATCTCCAGCCTTCCACCACATCGCGAAGAAGCACAGGAAGAGGGGGTACTTCCTCTACCACGAGCTCAAGAAGAGAAAGGTCTTCGGGGTGCAGGCGGGAATGACCAAGAACTTCAAGCTCAACACCTACGGGCTTAGCTGGGAGGAGCTCGAGAAGGTCGCGTGGGCATTTAAGGACATAGCCGAGAAGTACGGGGTGGAGGTGGAAGATTGAGCTTCAGGAGGCACTTCGAGATTCATCTCTCACCCGTGGCTGTCAGATTCAGCGATGAGGAGGTTAAGGGAAGCGAGGGCGAGTACAGGTTCTGTGAGGCCGTCAGGCTGGTTGCCGAGAAGGGGGAAAGGATTGTCGTGGACGAGTTCAACCTGACGTGCGCCGGGGCACTGGTGTCGCTCCGCTTTATAACGGAGGATGGCGTGGATGAGACTAAAGCAATAGTGCTCGAGCCCTACGAGGGACAGGAGTGCGATGTTGTGCTGGTGGTAACAACGCCTGACAGGGTGATGAGCATCTCCTCATTTTACAAAAAGCTCTTCGACGAGGAGCTGAGAGCAGTGTTCTCTGGAGAGACTGCCGTCTGTGAGGAGGCAACGGCACTCGTCAGGGAAGAGCGGAAGCCAAACGTCTCGTTCCTCTGCCCCGGAGCGAGAGAGTTTGGAGGATACAGGAGAGATGAAGTCGTCATAGGCTTCCCCCACGATGTGTTCAGGAGGATCGAGCTCGCCATAAAGAGGCAGGAGATCAAGTCGCTCTGCGGGTGCCTCATGGATGACCTGCCAAAGGAGCTGATAGAGAGGTTCGAGAGCATGGGTTTCGACAAGGCCACGGACCACTTCATGGGCTTTGTCAATGGCAAGAGCGTTAAGCTGTACGTCTTCAAGGGGGACTCCAACTCTCTTGGCGTTTTCACATCCGTCAAGTTCAGGAGCGAGAAGGAGGCTGAGAGGGTTGCTGAGAGGTACAGCGGTAACTACGTAGCCATACCAAGAGAAAACTGGGTCGAGCTCAGCGGAATTGTTGATATTGACGTCTTCAAAGACTACAGGAGACCGGACTTCGAAGAGATAATAAACGGCGAGGTCGAAAGGCTTGTTGAGGAGGCAAGAAGGCTGAAAAAGCTGCGTGATGAGGCATGAGGGTTTACGTCGTCCACTACTCGGAAATAGCCCTCAAGGGCAAGAACAGGAGGTACTTCGAGGAGAGGCTCGTTGAGAACCTTAGGAGGAAGATCAGAAAGATAGAGGACTGCAGGATCAGGAGAGAATACGGGAGAATTGTGGTTGAAAGCGAGAATCCTGCCATTTCTGAGGTTCTCAGGAAGACCCCGGGGGTCAAGTACTCCGCCCTCGCCGAGGTTGCCGAGCTTGACGTGGAGAGCATATGCGAGAGGGCATTGAAGATAGCCCCGGACGCCGGCACATTCAAGGTTGATACGAGGAGGAGCAACAAGGACTTCCCGCTCACCTCCATCGAGATTAACAGAATTGTCGGGGAGAGGATTCTGAAGGCCAAAAAGCTGAGAGTTGATCTCCACAACCCGGACAAAATCATTTACGTCGAGATCTCAAGCAAGCACGCCTACGTCTACTCCGAAAGGATTGAGGGGATTGGCGGGCTGCCTGTCGGTGTTTCAGGCAGGGTCGTCTCCCTGATCTCGGGTGGTATTGACAGCCCCGTTGCCTCGTTTCTCGCGATGAAAAGGGGGGCTGAAGTCGTCCTCGTCCACTTCTTCAACTCCACCATCCACTCCCAGAGCGTGAGGAAGAAGATACACGATCTCGCTGAAAAGCTCTCCGAGGTTCACAGGGTCAGGCTCTACATGGTTCCGTTCAGGGACGTTCAGATGGAGATCATCCGCTGCATACCCTCCGATTACAGGATGGTTGTATACAGGAGGAGCATGATGCGGATGGCGTCGCTCATCGCGGAAAGGGAGGGGGCCAAGGCCATCGTCACCGGAGACTCCCTCGGTCAGGTGGCCTCGCAAACTCTGCAGAACCTCCGCACGATCTACGCCGCCAGCAATTACCCGGTTCTCACCCCGCTCATAGGGCTCGACAAGGATGAGATAGTCGAAATTGCGAGGAGGATAGGAACGTACGACATCTCGACCCTCCCGTACGAGGACTGCTGCTCTCTGCTCGTTTCGAAGCACCCCATCACCAGTGCCAAGCTGGATGAAGTGGAGAGGATGGAGGAGAACTGCCAGCTGAGGGAGAAAGAGGCGGTTGAGAGCGCCGAGGTTATTGAGTTTGGTTAGTGCGTTTATGGTAACAATAGCGAAAGGGATAAATATTTAACGGCGTTAAACTTGTTAGATGAAGGTGAGAAAGAGCGTCGACTGCATAGGGATGTTCTGCCCCACGCCCCTGTTCGAGGCGAGAAAGGCGGTTGAGGAGGTTGAAGTTGGCGAGATTGTCGAGGTGCTTGCAGACGATCCATCAGCGAAGAAGGACATCCCGGAGTGGGCCGAGAGGGCAGGACACGAGGTTGTGGATGTAAAGGAGGATGATGGTGTGTTCATCATAAAAATCAGGAGAGGTGTGTGATCATGCCCTATCTCGACTACGTGGCCGGTGCGCCAGTGGATGAGAGGGTTGTGGAGGCGATGCTTCCCTACTTTAAGCATCCGGGGAACCCGTCATCTGTCCACTCAAAGGGTTTTGAGGCGAGGAACGCGATAGAGGACGCGAGAACCAAGGTTGCGAGCCTCATAAATGCAGACAGCTCTGAGATCGTGTTCACGAGCGGAGCTACAGAGTCGAACAACCTCGCAATTATTGGCTACGCGATGAGGAACAAGAACAGGGGGAAGCACATAGTCGTGAGCGCGATAGAGCACATCTCCATAATAAACGCGGCCAAGTTCCTGATGAAGAACGGGTTCGAGGTCGATTACGCGCCCGTAGATGGCCACGGCAAAGTTAAGCTGAACGAGCTCGAGAGCATCATCAGGGATGACACGATCCTCGTCTCCGTTCAGCACGCAAATCCCGAGATAGGGACGATCCAGAACATCGAGGAGATCAGGGATGTGGTCGACTGCGCCCTGCACGTGGATGCCACGGCGAGCCTCGGGAAGATTGAGGTGGACGTGCAGAAGCTCGGGGCGGATTTGGTAACGCTTTCATCAAACGACATATACGGGCCGAGAGGCGTGGGAGCGCTGTACATCAGAAAGGGGGTCAGGGTAAACCCGCTCATCCTCGGAGGAGGGCAGGAAAGGGGTCTCAGAGGTGGGACTGAGAGCGTCGCCGGAATCGTCGGGTTCGGTAAGGCTGCCGAGATTGCAGAGAAGGAGTGGAGGGATGAGGCTGAGAGGCTGAGGGTTCTCAGGGACAGGCTGGCCGAGGGACTTTTAAGGATCGAGGACACGTTCCTGAACGGGCATCCAGAGGATAGGCTGCCCAACAACGTCAGCGTCAGGTTCAGCTACATAGAGGGTGAGTCAATACTGCTCAGCATGGACATGGAGGGTATTCAGGCCTCAACTGGATCTGCATGCACATCAAAGACCCTCCAGCCCTCGCACGTTCTCATGGCGATCGGCCTGAAGCATGAAGAGGCTCATGGAAGCGTGGTCTTCAGCCTTGGCAGGTGGAGCAGCGAGGAGGATGTCAGCTACGTGCTCGAAAAGCTCCCGGGGATAGTGGAGCGGCTCAGGATGATGTCACCGCTTTACATGAAAAGGAAGAAGGGAGGTGAGTGATGTGTACAGCGAGAAGGTTCTCGAGCACTTCAGGAATCCGAGGAATGTTGGGGTTATAGAGGACGCCGATGGCGTTGGAACGGTCGGAAATCCCGTCTGCGGAGATCTCATGACCATGTACATCAAGGTGGAGGACGACAGGATTGTTGACATAAAGTTCCAGACATTTGGCTGTGGTGCTGCAATAGCGACGAGCAGCATGGCGACGGAGCTTGCGAAGGGTAAGACCCTCGAGGAGGCGCTCAAGATAACTAAGCAGACTGTGGCTGAAGCGCTTGGCGGTCTGCCACCCCAGAAGATGCACTGCTCAAACCTTGCGGCAGATGCTCTAAAGCGCGCCATAGCCGATTACCTCAAGAAGGCGGGCAGGATCGAAGACCTGAAGAGGCTCGGGCTCGACAACCTGCCTGAAGAGGACGAGCACGACGATCACGGCGAGCTCTGCCCCATGTGAGCCTTTATATACTTGCGCGACAATTCTGGATCATGACTCCGGAGGAGATTCTCGAGAAGGCGAAGCAGCTCGAAGCTGAGGCGATACGCACCTACATGGAGCTGAAGGAGGGTGCTGACGCCGAGACTTCTGAGCTCCTCGACTTCCTCATAGCTCAGGAGAGGGAGCACCTCCACATGATAAACGACAGGCTGAAGGCTCTTAGGATTCTCAGAAAATGAGTGGAATGAGGAACATCGCCAGAATCGTCAGTACGAGCACCATCGTGGAAATCGCGAACTTTCTCCCCAGCCTTCCCTCGCTCAGGTACTCCCCTATCACCTCGGTGTAGAAGACCACAACAGCAGAGAGCGTTGCGAGGAGGGTGAACGTGGCCCACTTCGAGTAGTTTGAGAGGCCGACGTACTTGTCCCATATGCCCATTGAGTAGTAGAACACGGCCACGAACTCGATTATCGCCGCTGCCGCCTGAAGGGACGATGTTCTCCTCTGGAGCTCCAGATTCTCTCCCCTGTGCAGCATCTCGAGCCTGAGATGGACTGTCTCGAGCGCATCCCTCACGCCGTTGAGAGTCTGCTCAAAGCTCGTCTCGTAGTACTTCAGGCTCTCCAGCTCAAATGCAAGCTCGTCAATCCACTCCGAGAGAAGGCCGTCAAGCGACCTCGAGATCTTTCTCGCCTTGAGTATTGCCAGCCCTATCTCCTCGTTCTCGTCCTTGAACGTCATGTACGAGGAGAAGAACCTGGCCTTTAGCGAGGAGAGCTCGAGGGCTAAGTTTTCGAGCGCCGAGATCTCCATCTTCCCGGCACCCTCGAGTATCCTCACCGTGTCAGATATTATCGCCGTCTCGTCTCTCGTCAGGTGCTCTGCCCTCAGCCTCGAGTCCTTCGCCAGAATCCTTGCTGTTGTAATTTCGCAGAGCAGTGCGATGAGGTGGCCGTAAACGAGATCCTCATCGAAGCTCCCCTCGAGGAGAATCGTGTCTCCTCTCGTCTCGTACCTCCCACCTGCAAACTCCCTTTTCAGGTTCGTGCCGGCCTCCACAGCATACCTTGCCACCGGCTCCCTGTTGGGCCTGAGCGATCTTGTGACGACCACCACATATCTCTCATACCTCGCAACAACCGTGTCCATGCCCTCAGTTACAGCCATCACCTCCACCTCACCGAACCTCCTGAAGGAGTGGGTGAGCCCCGAAATCTCCCTGACAACGTCCTCGAGCTCCTCAGAATGGAAAAGGAGGTACTCCACAGATCACCTCTGAGCGGAAATATAAAGAGTTTGCGTGCCCGCTAAATCCCGCGACATATTTATCCATCCTGTCGAAACGCTGTTACATGAGGCATGCGAAGCTCTTTCTCGCTCTGATGGTGGTTGCTGCTGCCCTGCTGGCTGGCTGTTCATCGCAGCAGTCTCAGGTCTTCAAGACCATAAGCCCCGACGAGGCCTACAAGCTCATTCAGGAGAATGCCAACAACCCGGACTTCGTCATAATCGACATCCGCACACCTCAGGAGTACAAGGCCGGTCACATTCCAAAGGCCATAAACATTGACTACTACTCCCCGACGTTCAAGGAGGAGCTGAACAAGCTCGACAAGAGCAAGACGTACCTGATCTACTGCAGGACAGGCCACAGGACGGGCAACACAATGCCCATAATGAAGGAGCTCGGGTTCCAGAAGGTCTACGAGATCAGGGGTGGGATAACCGCGTGGGCGAGCAAGGGGTATCCTGTTGTGAAGTAAATCGAGTTGTTGCCTCTCTTCGCGATCCCAACAAACCTCCATCCCCTGTTTTTATTTAAAGTGCTGTGATTTCCGTCAAAGGAAATTCTGGATGGTTTTGGGATATAACCACATCAGATTCTGCAGGATCAGTGGGAACTTTTGAAGAAATAAACGCTACAACAACATCTCTACTTCCTTCGTGCAGAACGAGTGCTGGTCTGAGCTTTGAAGCCGAGAGATCGGTAAATGGAAATGGAACGAGAACCACTTTTCCTTTCATCTGTATCTGACCTTCACATCTTTTATCGAATAAATATCCGGCTCATCATCGAGAAAGTCCTTTAAGCTAACTTCTGACAGCTTCATCATGGCTGTAATTTCCTTCTCTTCAAGTAACTCATCAAGCTTTCTGGACATTTCGGTCAAGATTCTCTTTATGTCTGCCAGTTCGGTTTGTATGTCCATTATGTTCAGTGCATTTTCCCATTTAAATACTCTGCACGGAATCCTCTGCACCTTGCAGATCTGAGAAGGGAATTAAAAATAAAGATTTAACAGCTCTTCAGCCTACTGCATGTAGAAATCCTTGTACTGCTCCCTCAGAGTCCTCTTGCTGGCCTTTCCAACGCTCGTCTTTGGTATCTCGTCCACGAACAGGATCTCGTCCGGAAGCTGCCACTTGGCGAACCTCTGCCTGAGGTGGTCGAGAAGCTCCTCCTTCGTGACCTTGCCCCTAAACTCCTCTTTCACCACAACGAAGGCTAATGGCCTCTCCTCCCACTTGGGGTGCGGGATTCCAACGACGCAGGCTTCGAGCACCGCCGGGTGAGCGACAAGGTAGTTCTCGAGGTCCACGCTGCTTATCCACTCTCCACCGCTCTTGATTAGGTCCTTGAATCTGTCCACGATCTTTATGTACCCGTGCTCGTCTATCGTCGCCGCATCCCCGCTCTTCCACCACCTCAGGAACCCGTCCTCTACGAACGAGTCTATGGTTCTCGGATCGTTGTAGTAACTCCCTGTGACCCAGTGGCCGCGGATGTAGAGCTCTCCTATGCTCTTCCCGTCCCACGGAAGCGGGTTCCCGTTCTCGTCCGCGAGCATGACTTCTACTCCAAACACCGGGATTCCCTGCTTTCTCCTCATCTCCCACTTCTCCTCCTCGCTGAGGTTTTCGAGCCCCGGCTTCAGGAAGTTGTAGCAGACGAGAGGAGTTGTTTCAGTCGCGCCGTAGGCGTGGATGACCTCAATGCCAAACTCGAGCAGACCCTTCATCATCGCAAGTGGTGGCTCAGTCGCTCCACTCCACGCCCTCACATTGAGCTTTGGCTTCCTGTCGAGGCTCTGCAGGTAGTTGAGCATTGGAAGGAATATGGCCGGTGCTCCTGCTGTAACAGTGACCCCCTCGCTCTCCATCAGCTCAACGACCGGGCCGAGGTTGTCCACCCCGTATCTCCCCGGAAACACCAGCTTCGCCCCGCCTATGGTTGCTGGGTAGAACAGCCCCCACCCGTTGGCGTGGAACATTGGGACGAGCTGCATGTACACGTCCTCGGGCTTTATCCCTATGGCGTGAAGCTCTGCAAGGGAGTGGAGAACCAGAGCCCTCTGAGAGTAGTAAACTCCCTTGGGGTTGCCAGTGGTTCCGGATGTGTAGCATGCTGTGCCGGCAGAGCGCTCATCGACAACCGGGAACTCGTAGTCTGGATCGCCCTCGTTCACGAGATCCTCGTAGCTGTAGACGTTCTCAAGCTTCGTCTCTGGCAGATCTCCGTCGGCCATGATTATGTACTTCTCCGCCTTTATGTGCGGGGCTATCGCCTCGGCAAGCGGGAGAAGGGTCTCGTCCACGAATATCGCCTTTGCCTTGCTGTGGTTGGCCACGTACACTATCTCATTCGGGTGCAGTCGCAGGTTCATCTCCAGAAGCACTGCCCCCATCCCCGGGATGGCGAAGAAGAGCTCGTAGAACCTGTGGGTGTTCCAGCTCAGAACTCCCACCCTGTCTGCGGGATTTATGCCTATCCTCTCAAGCGAGCTCGCAAGCCTCCTTACTCTCTCATAAGCCTCCCGGTAGTTGTACCTGAGCAGCTCACCGCTGTGTAGCCTCGACACGATCTCCCTGTCCGGGAAGTATGTCGCAGCCCTCTTCAGGATGTTTATCAGGTTCAGCTGGTAGTCATCCATCGTTGTTGCGGTAAATCCCTTAACGTACCTCATCACACCACCTCCATTTTTAATTATTAATTGAGAAAAAATGCAACGATAAATACCTTACCATCACAGCCTCCCCGAGATTGCGCGTGAGATCACGAGCCTCTGAATCTCACTCGTCCCCTCGTAAATCGTCCCAACCCTCGCATCTCTGTAGTAGCGCTCAACATCGTACTCCTTGCTGAACCCGTATCCTCCAAAGATTTGAACAGCCTCGTAAGTAACCCTGATGGCGGTCTCAGTCGCAAACAGCTTTGCAGCTGAGCTCAAGGCAGGATCTGGATTGCCCTTGTCTACAAGCCACGCAGCCTTGAAGATGAGGAGCTTTGCAGCCTCAATGTCCTTGTACATGTCCGCCAGCTTGAAGGCTATTGCCTGATGCTCGATCAGTGGCTTCCCAAAGGCCTTCCTTTCCTTCGCGTACTCTAAAGCTCTCTCGTATGCGCCTATGGCCATGCCAAGGTGAAGGGCACCAATCTTGATCCTGCTCTCGTTGAAGAAGGCCATGACCTGATAAAAGCCGTTGTTCTCCTTGCCGACAAGGTTCTCCTCGGGCACCCTGACGTTGCTCAGCGAGACCTCGCACGTGTCGTGGCAGTTCAGCCCCATCTTGTCAATCTTCTTCGCCGAATAACCCTCTCTGTCCTGCTCCACTATGAAGGCAGAAATCCCCCTGTGGGGTGGGCTCGTCTGGGCAGTCTTGGCGAGAACGATCGTGTAGAGCCCAACGCTCCCGTTGGTTATGAACTGCTTGGTGCCGTTTATCACCCACTCGTTACCATCCTTCACAGCTCTTGCCCTCATAGCTGCGACATCAGTTCCGCAGTCCGGCTCGGTTATGGCTATGGCTGAGGGGCCATCACCCTTCGGCACCCTCGCCATGTACTGCTCCTTCTGCTCCTCCGTGCCGAAGTGCAGGAGCATGGGGACGCCGAGGACTGCGAGGTCTATGGCGGAGCCTATGCTGCTGTCTGCCCTTGTGAACTCCATGCTTATTATCGCCTCGGCCACGCAGTCCATTCCCGCACCGTTGTACTCCTCGGGAATGCTCGCACCTATGTACCCGAGCTTGGCCGCTTTTTTGTAGATGTCCATCGGGTACTCCTTCTTCTCGTCGTAGTCTCTGCCATATGGCATTATCTCCTTCTCAGCAAACTCTCTGACGGCTTCCTGAAGCATCCTGTGCTCCTCGCTGAGCTCAAAGTTCACGGCTACCACCTCAGTACTTTCTGAAGACTATCGCATCACCCTGAGCCATTCCAGCGCAGAGCGTCACAACTCCATACTCGCTGTTCCTTCTCAGCATCTCGTGCATCAATGTTACGACAAGCCTCGCTCCGGTCGCACCAATCGGATGGCCGAGAGCCACGGCACCTCCGTTGACGTTCACTTTGTCGAGATCGAGGTTCATCAGATACTTGGCCGAGATGAGCGTGACGGCAGCGAAGGCCTCGTTGATCTCCCACAAATCGATGTCGTCCTTGCTCACTCCCGCCTTCTTCAAAGCAATTTCTGCAGCATACGCCGGGACGGTTGCGATGTACTTGGGGTCCCTTGAAGCCTGTCCGTGAGCGAGAACTTCAAGCTTGGGCTCGAGTCCGAGCTCCTTGGCCTTCTCCTCGCTCATAACCACGACAGCAGCAGCACCATCGCTGGTGTTGGGGGCGTTAGCTGCTGTTATCTTTCCGTTAGGCCTGAAAACTGGCTTTAGGCTCTTTATCTTCTCGAGGCTCGTGTCCCTCCTCGGATTCTCGTCTGTGTCAACCACCCTCTCGCCCTTCTTCTCCTTAACCGTAACAGGAACGATCTCCTCGGCGAACTTGCCCTCGTCTATTGCCTTTATCGCCTTGACGTGGCTGTAGTAGCTCCACTCGTCCATCTCATCCCTCGTGACGCCAAACTCGTCCGCCACATCCTCCGTGTTCTCGGCCATGTGCTGGTTGTATATCGGATCCCAGAGGCCATCGTGAACCATCAGGTCCACAAGCTGGTCGTTGAACATCCTGTAGCCCCATCTCGCCTTGAGTAGAGCGTAAGGGGCGTTGCTCATGCTCTCCATTCCGCCTGCGACGATGATATCGGCCTCACCCATCTGGATCATGAGGTGTGCGAGCGCTACAGCTTTAAGGCCGGAGGTGCAGACCTTGTTTATCTGGTAAGCGGGAACAGTGTCTGGCAGGC
The DNA here is from genome assembly GCF_001006045.1 of Geoglobus ahangari. NCBI lineage: Archaea > Methanobacteriati > Methanobacteriota > Archaeoglobi > Archaeoglobales > Archaeoglobaceae > Geoglobus > Geoglobus ahangari. The sequence continues at coordinate 1,752,936 of NZ_CP011267.1, read as the reverse complement.
CCGCCTTGAGTGCCGCGTGCCTTGCCGTGTTCTGTCCGCATCCTGCCGTGACCACGTGCCCCATTATAACTTCATCAACATCTTCGGGCTTTATTCCGGCCCTGTTGATCGCCTCCTTTATCACGATGCTTCCAAGCTCGACCGCAGAAACGTCTTTTAGGCCACCACCAAACCTTCCTATCGGGGTCCTAACTCCGCTGACGATAACGGTTTTCGTCATGACAATCACCTGAAAATTAACGCATTCGGTAACTTAATAACCTTTTCTGTTTTCGGGCAGAATTTTTCATTACGGATCTCCATTTGACAGAAAAAATCATGAGGTTTTTATACTCGAAAATCAAAGACTCCTGCATGCTCGAAGGAATGCTTGTTGTCGAACTGGCCTACTACTACCCCGGCCCGTACTGCTGCAGAATTCTCAGGGATCTTGGGGCAGACGTTGTTAAGGTTGAGCCGCCTGCAGGAGACCCCATGAGGTACAGGCCCGAGATTTTCGCAGCCCTCAACAGAGGGAAGAGAATCGTGAAGCTGAACCTGAAGGAGGATGGAGACAGGGAGGAGTTCTACAGGCTTGCGGAGAAGGCTGACGTGATCGTCGAGGGCTTCAGGCCGGGAGTGGCCAGAAGGCTCGGAGTGGACTACGAGAGAATCTCGAAGATCAATGAGGGCATAATCTACTGCTCCATAACCGGGTTCGGGCAGAACTCGAGGTTCACGAGACCTGTTCACGACATAAACGTGCTCGCAATGGCCGGTGTGTGTGAGGTTGCCGGAATGGCTGGTGGAGAACCCTCAGACCCGAACGTTCAGCTTTCAGATTTCTCGTCTGCTGTTTTTGCAGCTATAACCATTCTGTCAGCTTACGTCAGAAAGCTCAGGACCGGGAAGGGCGCGTACATAGACCTGAGTATGTTCGACTCTGCTCTCGCGTCCATGCCCCTCCACACGTCAGCTATCCTGAACTCCGGAGAATACATGCGGGACTTCAGCGAGAACCCGGGATACAGGATTTACCGGGCGAAGGACTGCTACGTTTCTCTCGGAATACTGGACGAGCCCCAGTTCTGGGACGAGATGTGCAGAGCTCTCGGATTGGACTTCACTGGCATGAGCTTCGAGGAAAGGCTGAAAAGGAGCGGCGAGATTGAAGCTGCGATAGCAGCGAAGCTTGCTGAGATGGACAGGGAGGACATAGAGAGGGCGTTTGGCGAGAGGATACCATACGGAATAGTCGAGAGTCTCGGAGATGTGGCAGAAAAATCGTGGATGCTCGAGGAGTTCGAGTTTGAAGGGAAGAGGTTCAGGGGGCTCAGATTTCCCGCGAGGATGAGGTAAACATTTATCATCTCCAAGCCGAAGTGCAGATCGTGGAGGTCTACGTTCTGAGGCTCGGACACAGGCCGGAGAGGGACAAGCGAATCTCAACCCACGTTGCCCTGACCGCGAGGGCGTTCGGGGCGAGAGGAATCTACTTCGACGTTCTTGACGAGAAGGTCTTTGAGAGCGTCAGGGACGTCGTGGAGAGGTGGGGTGGAGATTTCTTCATCGAGCACGTGAAGTCGTGGAAGAGGCTTGTGAAGGAGTTCGACGGCGTGGTCGTCCACCTGACGATGTACGGCATTCCGCTGCTGGAGAGGGTTGGTGATATAAAAAGTGCCGAGAGGGTTCTCGTCATCGTAGGTGCCGAGAAGGTCCCGCCTGAGGTGTACGAGCTTTCCGACTACAACATCTCCATAGGCAACCAGCCCCACAGCGAGGTGGCTGCTCTCGCGGTTTTCCTCGACAGGGTGCTTGAGGGCAGGGTGTTCAGCCTCGAGTTCGAAAACGCCAAGGTGAGGGTGATCCCGTCCGAGAGGGGCAAGCGTGTCACCGATACAGGTTATTCCGATTTTGGGAAAAATCGAAATTAACGCGGTCGATGGACTGAAAGGAGAATGATCCTACTTTTCTGGCCCGGAATCAAAAACTATTTATTTTTTACCGCTGGTAGAGAGTAGGGATGAACGAAATGGGTTACCTCGTTCAGGGTACATCCCTTGTCGCCCTCTCCCTTATCAGTCTGGGTTATGTTCTCTCTGAGGATGCCAAGAGCGTCCTCAACTCGAGCGTCTTTCAGGCTCACGTCCTCTCAATTGCTCTCGTCCTCTCCCTCGTGTTCACGTGGGTTTCGGGCTTTTACTACTTTGTGACGCTCTCAGCCACCGGTAAAACGCTCATGGAGGTATCCTCAGTCCTGTTCTGGATGTTCATGGTCGCGTCCAACCTTCTGATCCTGAAGACCCTCGTTCTCAACGGGGGAGTGAAGTTCGGAGTGTCCAAGAACTACTTCGACGTGATCCTCTACTTCGGCGTTCTCTGGCTCTTCTCCTACCATCTCCCCTACATCTCGTACCACGTCCTTGCCCTCCTCTCCACGCTTGCCTGCGTGCTCGGAATATACTTTGCCTACCTTCTCGGCAAGTACTACAGGTACAGGGAGTTCTTCATAGTCCCGCTCGAGATCTCCAACTTCTATCTCTCCATAGTCCTGACGTCCTTTGCTCTCGGAGCGCTGTTCTTCGCGAGGGTCTACAGCTACAAGTCCTACCTCCTCTTTGCGATCCTGATCTACCTGATACTGATCTACGGCATCACCACCCTCGCAAGGGAGATGAAGATGCTCGTCTCCAAGCTTTAGATTTTCAAGTTACCCTGACTCCGTGTTAAGTTTCGTGAAATTTTTTAAAGAGCGGGACACTCCTGTCACAGATGCCCTCCATCATGATCGCCGGAACAACGAGCAGCGCCGGAAAGTCGGTTGTTGTGGCTGCGCTGTGCAGGATACTCTCGAAAATGGGTTATGAAGTAGCTCCTTTCAAGGCCCAGAACATGAGCCTGAACTCCTACATCACCCGGGACGGTCATGAAATTGCCTATGCTCAGGCGTTTCAGGCCCTCGCTGCCGGAAAGGAGCCGGATGTGAGGATGAACCCCGTGCTTCTGAAGCCGAAGGGCAACCTCAGGTCTCAGCTGGTGGTGATGGGGAGACCGGTGAAGGATGTCAGCACCCTTGAGTACTACCGGGAAGTTCCCGGGCTGCTGAGGGTTGTTGAGGAAGCATACAGAACCCTTGAGGAGGAGAACGACTTCGTGGTGATAGAGGGTGCCGGAGGAATGGCCGAGATAAACCTATATGACAGAGATATGGCCAACATAGGGATCGCGAGGATAGCAAGGCCGGACGTGTACATCGTGACGGACATAGACCGCGGAGGAAGCTTCGCCTCGTTGTACGGCACCTACTCTCTGCTACCGGAAGACGTCAGGAGCCTCGTCTCTGGCTTCATAGTGAACAGGTTCAGGGGTTACGAGCCCCTGCTATACCCGGGCTTCGAGAAGCTTGAGAAGCTCACGGGTGTCAGGGTTGTGGGGGTCATACCCTACTTCGAGGGTGATCTCCCGTCTGAGGACTCGCTGAGCATCGAGGACTGGGAGAGGGGTGGGGAGGTGGGCGTTATAAGGCTCCCGAGGATCTCGAACTTCACCGACTTCGAGCCGATCAGAGGGCTTGTCGAGTTCGTTGACCTGAAGGGCAGCGTCGATGACTACGAGCTGCTCATACTCCCCGGAACGAAGGAGACGGTCAGGGATCTCGCCGAGCTGAAGAGGTGGGGAATGGACGAGAAGATCAGGAGGTTCGCGAGGGACAGGCCGGTTGTGGGCATATGCGGCGGGTTCCAGATGCTTGGAAAGGCAATAGTGGATCACGGGGTTGAAGCGGGAAACGTCAGGGTGAAAGGCATCGGCCTCATCGATGCCGATACTGAGTTCAGGAGGTACGAGAAGGTGACCAGACAGGTGACCAAGCGCGTCACGGAAGAGGTGTCTGTGATCGAGCGCCTGAGAGGTGAGGAAGTTTCGGGTTACGAGATACACATGGGCCTCACGAGGGCGAGGTGGCCGGTGTTCGAGGATGATGGCGGGAAAAGCGAGGACGGGCTGGTTTGGGGCACGTACCTTCACGGTCTCCTCTTCAACGAAAACGTTGCGAGGGAGTTTTACAGGTACGTGGGCAGGAGGTTTGAGGGGCTCGATGATCTGGTGGATAGGTTCGCGAGGGTTGTGGAGGAGAAGCTTGACGTGGAGCACATCATAGACCGAGCTCTCTCTTCACGATCTCTATGACCTCGTCCACATGTCTCTCGCACTCCTCGCTGAGCTCCATGCTCAGCTCAACCCTCCTCGGCCTCACACCCACGATCACTATCTCCTCCGGCAGCCTGTAAACCCCTCTCGCCATCGCAATGACGTCCTTGAAGTGCAGGTCGTGCATGCTGAGCATAACATCAGAGGGAAAGTCCTCAACGTTTGGATTGAACCTGAAGACCCCAACTCCCTCCTGACCGATGTCCATTGCATCGACTATGATGGCCTTGTCCTCTCCATCCATCGCCTCGAGCAGGAAAGCGGAGTTGGTCATCGCGTCTACGATCTTGATCCCCCTGAACTCGTCCATCTCTTTCATTTTCTCAATTACGTGAATGCCAAAACCGTCATCCCCGAGAATCAGGTTGCCGACGCCAATGACAACTACCATAGAGGAACAAAAAATAGGAATTATTCAACGATTACGGTGTCCTCTCCCTCGTCCCATCCGGTGATCATCGACTTGAGCACGCCCCTATTGACCGGCTGGAGCGCGAGGTATCCGTGTGGTATCATGACCAGAACGAAGTAGATGAACGCTATGAAGTGCAGCAGCCTGATCGTGCCCATGTCGAGGTAGTTCAGAAGGAACGCCAGCGGGTGTCCGGCCGGGTAGTACATTGCAAATCCTGTGAAGGCTATGACCAGAACGAAGAACAGGTCGCCCCAGATCATGAACTTGAGCACCGGGTGCCACTTGGTGATGTACTCACCCCTGCTCTTGCTGTAGACGTGGTAAGCCGGGTACTTGTCTGTCAGGCCCATGAAGTTGAGGGCGATTATTATCCACCTCTTTATGTCCTTGGGCGTCGGGATCGACAGGAGAACCTCCCTCGGATGGAGGATCCAATTGAGCACCTCCATGACCAGTGCTGCGAGCAGTATCCAGCCGAGGAGCACGTGGAATGGAACTGTGAACGAGTCCATGAATCCGAGCCCGGTGAATATCTGTAGGCCCGTGATTATCAGCAATATCATGGCAAAGGTGTGACTCCAGTGCGAGGCCCTTGTCACCGCATCGTACCTGTAGATCTTTCCCATCCTCACCACCTCAAAAAATTGATGGAGCAGGCGTCGAGGGTTATGCTCGTCTTCTTGCCCTCCTTTGTGAACACGTGCACCGTGCATGCGAGGCAGAGGTCGAAGCTGTGGATGACCCTCACAACCTCCCACGGGTTGCTCGGGTCGCTGACGGGTGTGCCGATCAGTGCGCTCTCGAGCGGACCGTGCTGACCCTTACTATCCTTCGGCGAGACGTTCCATGTCGTGGGGACGACGGCCTGATACCTCTTTATCTTGCCCCTCTCGGCTACAACCCAGTGGCCGAGGGCACCACGTGGGGCCTCTCTAAGGCCAACCCCCTCTCCGGTAACGTCCTTCGGGAACTCTATCGCGGTCTTCTTTCCTGCGTAGTCCTTGAGCTGGAGCAGGAGGTTCTCGAGGTAGTCTATCATTATGAGCTCCTCCTGTATCCTCGCGATCATTCTGCTCAGAGCGGTTGAGGCAGTTGGACTTCCACAGAACGTCTTCCTCAGACCAAGCGGGTCTCCGAGCTCCTTGCTCTTCTTGAAGTACATCGCGACAAGCCTTGGGAGCGGGCCAACCTCAGCGGGCCACCCGTCGTACCTCGGCGCCTTGCCCCATGTGTAGGCGTTGGGCTTGCCGTAGTAGGGCTCCGGTGGGAGGTCTGTTCCAACGTAGCCCGTCTGGGTCTCGTCCTTGTACCATGCGTACGTGGTGTCCTCGGAGATCCTCCTGTAGTCGAACCTCTCGAGCTCCCTTCCGTTGAAGAACCCCGGCGGGAAGTAGAGCTCGCCCGTGTCTGGGTCGGGGAGGAACCCGTAGGCGAGCATCTTGGAGTCTTCCCAGACTCCCTGCTCGTTGAGCCCCATGTCGTGGGCGACCGCAATCATCGCGACCATGTCGAAGAGTGCGTTGCCCATTCCCTCCTTTGGCTCGAACTCCTTCCTCTTTCCTGCCTTTATCTCTTCGAGCTGCCTGAGCACCTCGTCGAGAACGTACTCCGCGTTAGTTGCTGAGGGCTGGCCTATGCCGACACCAACGGCCCACTTCTTGACGTCTGAGATTATTCCAACGAGCTGGGCGATTATCTTCTCGTCAATCTCGAGCGTCATTCCTCCCGGAGCGGGAGTCATCATGTGGGGCACCTTTCCACCGATGAGCGCCATGGCCTTGTGGAGCTCCCTCTGGGCCCAGACAGCCTCCCTGACACCCTTGCCGAGAATCGGGTTGAGCCTCGTCAGCCCTGTGCCGTGCGGAGAGTCGCTGAAGTCCGGGCCGGCGAGAACGTAAACCCAGACCGGGTGGTCGTACACGTACTGCAGGGCAGCGACCAGATTTCTGAAGGCTATTGCTGCGGGCGGAAGGCCAACGTTCCACTCGTCGGCAATTCCTGCCGCGTTCTCAATGGCCATGAGGCTTGCGAGCCTGTGGTCGTTGTGACAGACTCCGCAGATCCTCTGGGTTATTATCGGGGCATCCCTTATGTCCCTGCCAACGAGAAGCCTCTCAAAACCCCTGAACATCAGGGCAAGGGCCTTCGCATCGGTAATAACGCCACCATCGACGTTAATCTTCACACCGTGGTGACCCTCGAGCCTTGTAACTGGATCAATCGTGATTTCCACTCAAACCACCTCCTCACTCCTTCTTCTCAATCTCATCATCCTTAATCTCCGGGTGCTTCGTGCCTCTCCTTATCGCGTGGGCAGCAACTCCGAGAACGGCCGCACCGACAGCAATCTCTCCGAGAGTCGTCGGGTTGAGGCCGAGCATTATCTCTGTGCTCTCCTTCGCCTCGTAGAACGGAGACATCTTGTCCGGGAACCCGGGATCCATGCAGCCTATGCACGGCGCTCCGGCGTTCATGCACACGTTCACGCCACCGTTCCACCTCGTCTCAGCGCAGGCAGCGTACGTGAACGGAGCCTTGCACCCGACCTTGTAAAGGCACGTCTCGTACTTCGAGTCAGTCTCCTCCAGCGAGTACGCGAACTGTCCCTTTCCGTAGTAGCCTCTCCTCGGGCAGTGGTCGTGGATGATTCTTGAGAACATCGCCTTGGGCCTGTAGTACTCGTCAACCTCCGGAACCACGCCAAGCAGTATGCTCGCAAGCGTGATCATCAGCCAGTCCGGATGGCCAGGACAGCCCGGCAGGAGGATCAGCTTAGCCGACGGCATGCCGTGCATCTTGACGAAGTCGTAGAGGCCCACTGCTCCGGTAACGCTGCCGTTGTCGTATGCTGAACCAACTCCGTCCTTTCCGGCTGGAATTCCGCCGTAAGTGGAGCAGCTTCCGAACCCAACCACCGCAACCTTTGTTTTGGCCATGAGCTCCTTGACCCACTCCTCGAAAACCACCGGCTTGCCGTTCCTCTCACCGAGAAGGCATGCCTCCTTCAGTCCAACGGGTATTGCTCCCTCAACCACAAGCACATCAGGCTCGATTTCCTCCAGAATCTCGATCGCCTGCTCTCCGAATGGCTGCATTATTGTCTGGTGGAACGCTATGTTGACCTTCAGCTCCTCTATTGCATCGTAGAGCTCTGGATCACTTGCCTGAAGGAGCGAAACGGTGCACGCTGAGCAGCTCTGGCCCTGAAGCCAGACGAGTTTCACCCCGTTCATCTTTGCCTGCTCGAAAGCGCTGACGATCTCTGCCTTGTTGGCAGCGATAAAAGCGCTTACACCTGTAAGTGCTGCAGCCTTCAAAAAGTCTCTTCTGCTAACCCCGCTCACAATTATCGCCTTCTACGTTTGTCTGGGCAATTAACGATCACCTTTATTAAAAGATTTTTCATAATTTTTTGTGTATAATTTTCTATGCAATTTTAAAAATGTATGAAATTAAATATATGTTACTTACTACCTTAAAAGCTCAAGAATGTGCTGTATCGCGTCGCACAGCTCGTGGCCCTTGTCGGTGAGGTGGATGAGCCTCGTTCTTCCGGCGCTCGAGGTCTCGACTATCCCCATCTGCTCGAGCTTTTTCACCACAAGCCAGACGTAGCTGTGGGGGCTGTTAATCTTCCCGGCAATGTACTGGATGTACACTTCCTCGCCGCTTCTCTCGCCTTCGTAAATCGTCATCAGAATCTGCACGACTCTTTCCTTGAAAATAAGCTTCCCCCGTTCTACTGCATCATTTGCCAGCATCTGTCATCACCGCTCACGGTAACCTTCAACAATCGCTATTATTTTTTTTGCGATTTTATTTACATCTAATGTCATCTGATGCCCTCTGACCCCGACGCCCACCACCACGACATCCGGGAACTCCTCACCGTACACTGCTTTTCCCACCTTGAGCGACTCGAGAAGCCCGAGTGAGTGGGAGAACCTCTGGGCTTTGGCAGCTGGCTCAGACACAATCACAACCTCACCCATCTCGAGCCCGATTACCGTGTCGATGACAACAGCCCTGTCGAAGGGGAGGAGGATGTCAACGACCTCGAGACCCGTGGTGTTGGACAGGACGAGCTCCCAGCCCGTCACCTCTGCAACCCTTTCTGCCACGGCTATTCCCACAGAGTCCCTCTCGCTCAGGGGGTTTCCCACACCGAGAACAGCCGTTCTGCTCATCTCTTCCGCACGATCTCGAATTCCACCATCGTCTTTCCGTCAAGCGAGTGGGTTGAGCAGGCCATGCACGGGTCGAAGGTTCTTATCAGGTTCTCAGCATAGCTCATTGCCTCTGCATTCGCCCCCCTCCCCTTAAGTCCTTCGTTCAGAAGCGCGTTCATCGCTGGGATGTTGAACTGCGTCGGGGTGATTATCCTCGCCTTGACCACATTCCCTGAGCCATCGGTTCTGTAGTGGTGTATCAGCGTGCCCCTCGGAGCCTCAACTATGCCGATACCCTCCCTCGTTATTCGGTAGTCTTTGTTGACTAACGGTCCGGTAAAGTCGGTGTTCTCTGCAATGTCCACCATCGCCTCGGCGCAGTAAACAACCTCGAGTGCTCTGAGCAGGTAGTTCCTCACGGGGCTGATTACCTGCGGTTTTATTATCTCGGACAGTCCTCTGTAGAGCTCGGAGCTCAGATCGTACCTCTCGAAGCCCGCATGAAACCTCGCGGCAACCCCGGTGATCACTTCAAAATCCTGCCCGCCAGCGTTCACAACTGCGTTTTTGGCATAGGAGTGCTCCTCAACCCTCTCCCTGACGAAGGCGTCGTAGTCCCTCTCCGAGAAGGAGAGCACCTCCTCACCATCCCCGTTCATGACCTTCTGAACACCGTCGTAGAACTCTGCACCTTTTCCGGAGGTGGCGAGGTAGTGGAGCGATTTAACGTCAAACTCCTGCACCTCCCCTATCAGGGAGTGCACGAGGTCGAACAGCTCCATGCCGAGCTGAACGAGCTCCTTGGAGTACTTCCTTATCAGCTCAACCTCCTTTCTCTCCGGCCTCTTGCTCCACCCTCCCGGGACAGCAGAGACCGGATGGAGGAACCTGCCAGCGAGCATCTCGATTGTCTTGACAGCGTAGCTCCTCTTCTTCAGCAAATTCTTCGCAACATCCACCCCGATTCTGTTGAAGGAGGAGAAAACGTCCCTCTCCCCAACAAGGTCCGGAAGGGCGAGAATAAGCAGGCTTGCCGCGTGATCCTCTATGACGTTCGCATAGAGGACGAGCCTCCTTATTTTCTCCGCATCCTCTGGAGGGGTAACTCCAAAGACGCTGTCGAGCGCCTTCAGGGCGGCGGTGAAGTGTACTGCTCTACATATTCCGCATATCGTCGAGACGACCCTCGGAACCTCCTCAGCAGGGAGCCCGAGAACGAGCTTCTCGTAACCCCTCAGCTCGGTCGTCTGGAAGAAGACTCTCTCCACCCTGTCCCTCTCGTCGGCGAATATCGTAACCCTCGCGTGCCCCTCAATCCTCGAAACCGGGTTGATCTCGATTCTCCTCATGGAATCACTCCCTAAGAGCTGATGGCCTGTAAAGGTACAGGAGCTTGGAAAGCTCCGGGTACTCGGAGATAAGCTGCTCCGTGCTCTCGTCGTTCAGAAGGGGTGTCAGGGCGTCTATCACCTTCCCGCCCACGTCTTCAACGTTCGGCAGCGGGCCGTAGCACCCCCTGCACGGAACCGACGCCTTTGGGCAGTCTGCATCGCAGTCTCCTGCTGTAACGAAGCCGAAGCACAGGTAGCCGTGCTCGAGGAAGCACCCCTCAGCATCCACCGCATCTCCGGAGAACCTCCTAACGCTCTCGATCTTCCTGAACCCCCTCCCCTCTCTGGCCGGGGATCTCGGGCAGCGGGTGCAAACGGAATCGCCAGAGATCAGCCACTCGTCCTTAAGGCTGTCGAGGCTGGATATCAGCCTCTCTATTGCTTCAACCTTCGGCGGGCACCCCGGCAGGTAGTGATCCACCTTCACAGCCGAGGAAACAGCCCTTTGTGGTGTAATCTCCGGAAGCGTGAGGCTGTACTTCCCCTCGACAACAACCTGCCTTGAGGGGTGCCTCTCTCCATAGACCTCGTCGAAGATTTCTGCAACGCTGTGGAACGAGGAGAGGGATGGGATACCTCCGTGTACAGCACAAGTCCCGAGGGCGATGATCTTCTTGCTCTTCTTCCTCAGAAGCCTCACGACCCTCTCGTTTTCCTCGCTGTTGATCCCCCCCTCAACAATCGCCACGTCTATGTATTTGTCAGGCAGGGACTCGAGGTCAGAGTACTTTGATGTTGTGAACAGGGGTGCGCTCCACACGATCTCGTGCTGGCTAAGCTCGACGTAAACCTCCGCAAGCCCGTCCACGATGGCCATCTCGCACCCCATGCACCCGGAGGATAGGTAGAACGCCAGCCTGATGGTCACCACCTCTTCCCGAGCTTTTCTATCCTTTCGTGAAACATTCTCGCGAACCTCACAAATCCGGGGGCGTCGGAGGAGGAGATTCCCACGAACTCGAGCCTTGTGGGCTCTATATTCATGCTGTGGAGCATGGACTTCAGGATTTTGACCCTCCTCTCCGCGTACACGTTCCCACACCTGTAGTGGCACTCGTTTTCGGGACATCCAGCGACGAAGACCCCGTCAAATCCTTCTTTGAATGCTGAGAGTATGAGCTCCGCGTCAACCCTCCCGGAGCACGGCACCCTGACGATTCTTATCGAGTCGGGGTAGGTCAGCTTTAGCTGGCCCGCGAGGTCTATGGCCTTGTAGGCACACCACTGGCACGCGAAGCCGAGAATCCTCGTCATTCTCCACCCTCCAGCGACATCATTACCACCTGCGAGATGTGGTAAACAGGGATTATTTTTTCGATCCTGTCCTCCTCGAAGAGCCTTTTCTGCCCGCTTTCGAGTCTCTCCCTGCACCCCGGACACGGGGTGACGATGAACTCTGCCTCAGTCTCAGCGGCAACGCTCCTGACTATCACCTCCACGAACTCCAGCGACGTCTTCGGGTCGAGCAGCCTGAGAGAGCCTTTCCCGCAGAAGTAGTCCATCCTGCTGTATTCCTGCACCTCCACGCCCAGCCTCTTCAGAATGCCTTCGAGCATCTCCTGGTAGCCCTCGCTCACGAACCTTCCCGGCCACGTGAGGTGGCACCCGGTGTGGATTGCCGCCTTCGAGCCAAGCTTCCTGAGCCTGCTCCTCTTCAGCACCCTGTCGTAGACGTCGAGGACGTGGAAGACCTTGGCCCTCCTTCTGTATACCTTTCCGAACCTCACGAGGGTTCTGTTCACCTCTCCGAGGAGCTCGTCGTCTTCAAGCTTCCACATCGCGTACCTGAACACCGAGTAGCACTCGCAGCATGGGGTCAGGAGGTCGAGCCCCTTCTCTTCAGCTATCGCGAGATTTCTTGCGGTAATTGTCAGGGAGGTGAGCAGGTCGAAGGACATCACCGTGTCGTAGGCGGGGCAGCAGGAAAAGCTGCTGAAGTCCACGAGCTCAACTCCAAGGGACTCCAGACTGCCCCTCACCGCAACCTCAACTTCCGGGTACTCGAACGCCACCCTGCAGCCGGGGAAGAACGCGAACCTCATCTCACAACACCCAGATCCCTCAGCTTCCCGGAGGTCAGTATCTCCCTCACCTCCTCGAGCGACTCCTCGTCCATCTTCAGCTCATTCAGACCGAGAGTCCTTCTCCTCTCGCTGTCAGTGGACTCAACGCAGAACCCGTGGGCGTGGATCCTCCTGACCAGATCCTCGAAGACCTTGGGGTGCCTGAAGTACTTCGACTGCAGCCGTCTCAGGGCGAAGTAGATCGAGTGGGGGTTGACATCCCTCGGACACACATCCACGCACCTGTGGCAGGAGACGCATATCCACGGAGACTTGTGCTCCAGAACTTCTTCACCCATCTCGAGGATTATGAGCTTGAACAGGCGCTTGTTGGGGAACTCAAAGCCTGAAATCGCAACCGGACATATGCTCATGCAGGCTCCACACTGTATGCACCTCTTTATGTCACCTCCCTCCTTTCCGAGCTCGTCAATCAGCTCGACGTCCTTGTTTCCGAGGTTCAGAACCCTCAGGATACCAGACCCCCAACCTCCCTTGCAAGCGCCCTGCCGTGTATCGCCATCTCTATCGCACCTGCGGGGCAGGACGCGTAGCATATTCCGCAGTTCCTGCATGAGAGGGGGGAGATTCTGACCTCCCCACCCTCTATGGTTATGGCCTCATATGGACATGATGTAACACACACACCGCAGAGGGTGCACCTCTCCTCCCTAATCTCAACCTCGATCTCCATCTGAATCCTGCCCTTGCCGAGGAAGTTCGCTATCGCCATCGCAGCGGATTTGGCCTGCAGGACAGTTTCCGTCACATCCTTTGGCCCCTGAACGCAGCCAGCGAGGTATATCCCGTCGTGTTCAGTCTCTACAGTCCTGAGCTTGGGGTGATCCTCCTTTATGAAGCCCGACGAGTCTATGTCGAGCCCCATCCTCCTCGCCATCTTCCTCACGCCCTCGTCAATCTCTATAGCTGTTGCGAGCACGACGAGGTCTGCCTCGTACTCAACAGGGTCTCCGGTGTCAGAGTCGAAGCCGATGATCCTCAGCCTCCCGTCTCTTAGAGACTCTATGGCCCCAACCCTCCCCCTCACTATCTTTATTCCGTGTTCCCTCGATATCGTGTAGTACTCCTCAAGATCCTTTCCGGGAGCCCTTATGTCTATGTAGTGGATGTAAACGTCTATTTCCGGGTTCCTCTCCTTGATGAGCCTCGCCTGCTTGAGCATGTACATGCAGCAAACCTTCGAGCAGTGGGTGTAGTACCTCTCGTCCCTGCTTCCAACGCAGGAGATGAAGGCGATGGTTGAGGGCTTCTCCCAGCTTGATGGAACCACAATCCTGCCCCCGCTTGGTCCGGTGGGCGAGAGTATCCTCTCCATCTGGAGGGCAGTTATGACGTTAGCAGCTTTTGGCTGAAATTCCGGAAAGCTGTGCTTGTCCATCACCCTGTAGCCTGTGGCGAGCAGTATCGCCCCAACCTCGAGCTCAAACACCTCCCCCTCCGGGTTCCACTTTTTGCTCCTGTCTATCGCGCCTGTTGGACATGCCCTCTCACAGGGAGTCAGGTACTCCTTCCCGTTCCTGAGCAGCCTCCTCGTCCCGATCTTCTTCTTCCCGCAGTTAACGCAGATCTCCGGGTCGTGCACGGCCTTTTTCGGGTACGCGAATGGGGAGGCGATGTACATCGCGCTCCTCATGGTCAGCCCCTCGTTGAACTCGTCGGGCCTTCTTGCTCTTTCAGGGCAGGCCTCGGTGCACTTCCCGCACCCTATGCATTTCTCCCAGTCAACGTACGTCTGCTTTCTTCTGACTTTCAGCCTGTACCTCCCGGGGCCACCGGAAACGCCCTCCACCTCTGAGTACACGTGCACGTCAATCATCTCGTTCGACGACACCTCTGAGATGAGGGAGGAGATTATGCAGGACGCGCAGTCGTTGAGGGGGAAGATCTTGTCGAACTTCAGGAGCTTCCCTCCGATTGAGGGTGTCTTCTCGACTATGTGCACCCTGTATCCGGCCTTCGCGAGCTCGAGGGCTGCGGTGATGCCTGCGATCCCACCGCCGATTATCGCAACGCTCCTCTCGACCTCGTAGTCCACAGTTTTTGGGGGACTTATTCCCTCCACCTTCTCGATTCCGGCGAGTATGAGGGACTCGGCCTTTTTTGTTGCCCTCTCAACATCATCATGAACCCACGAGCACTGCTCCCTCAGGTTGACTATGACGAAGGGCTTCGAAATGAATCCGGAGAAGTAGGCCTCGTGATTCTCGGGAGAGCATGAAGCGAGAACGAGCATGTCTGCTTTGTTTTCCATCTCCCTTATCAGCTCCTTGGCGTCCTGAGAGCAGAGGAACAGGTGGTCGAGGACGAAATCAACATCATCGAGCTCGGCGATTTTCTCCTTCAGGTAGTTTATGTCCACGTTCTCAGCTATGTTGTTCCCGCAGTGGCAGATGAAGACACCCTTACCCATTGAGTGTAATTCTGGCTGGATTCTATATTAAAATTGTTGAAATGGCCGGCAAGTGCAGATAGTGATATATACTTCACGAACTACGATTTTTGTGGGTCTGCTGGATCTCATCGGGAAGCTTGTGAAGGTGACCGTGTTTCTCATAGCCATTGTCCTTGCCGGCCTGTTCGGCTACTACTACGCAAGCGGAGTGGCGTACCTGCCACAGGACTACTATCTGGCTGCAAAAAACATATCGCCGAACGTAAGCGTCCACGACATCAGCACTCTCGCGGCCGTTCTGAGCAACGTCAGCGTTAGCTGCGGGGAGGACGGGTTGAATGGCGGTGAGGTTGCTGCATATCTCGAGTGGTACCTTGAGGGAGCAGGGTTCGACACATACATCGCGAGGTCTGAGGTTCTGAACCGGATGTGGCTGATTGTCGAGCTCGACAGCGGAGACAGGGTTGCGGTAGAGCCGGAGATGCTGTGCAAGGGTAGCTACATCCCGCCCGGCATAATAGACCGGCCGGACGGTGCTTACAGGAACTACTCGTCAACGCTGAGGATATACGCTGAGGAGAATCCGGAGATCAGCTACGAGAAGTTCATCGCGAACTACTCCTACTACTACAGGCCTCCGAGACTCTACGAGAACCCCGGGCAGATGATAAGCTTCGTCAACTACCTGAAGTACCCCGGATGGAAAAAAGTTGGAATTGATGAGGTGGACTGGTGGAACTCGAAACCATTCAGCGAGATCGAGCCGTTCAGCAGGTGGAGTTAAATCCTCCTCCCCTTCACCTTCTCTATCTCGAACTTCGCCTTTTCCGAGGCGTGCATCACTGCGAGGGTTCCGGCCATAACGGGGTCGCTGACGACAAGGTCGCTGACCTTGGGCACGGAGCCAAACATGTTCAGGCTTATCACCGGGATCCCGGCTCTCCTCAGCTTCTTCACCTCCTCCGTCACCTTGCCTCCCATCAGCCCGCCTGCCAGTATCAGCACCTCCGCCCTGTGCAGCCTCGCAACTGCCCTGACAGCGTCTGCCAGCTCGTCCTCTCCGACGAGGGGCATTGTGTCCACGCTTATCCGCTCACCTCTCAGGTTGTGCCTGTCGGCCTCGGTTATTGCACCGAGCGCAACCTGTGAGACCAGTGCCCCTCCTCCAAAAATCAGGATCCGCTTGCCAAAGACCCTTTCGAACGGCTTCTCCTCGCACACCTCGAGGACTGTGGGGAACTCCCTTATTTCCTCCAGCATTTTCTCGAAGTCTCCGCCCTCGATCTCCATGTAGATCAGCGCGTTTCCCTTGTTCTCCCCATGCTCTATGATGAAGCTCTGGGCGTACGTGATATTTCCGCCATGCTCCGCTATCTTGGAGGTTATGTCCCTCAGAACTCCGACCTGATTCCTCGCGATTATCTGCAGGCCCCTTATCATCTCAGAACTTCGCCCCGGTCAGGGTTTTCGTCTCTATAACTCCATCTATCGACCTTATCTTCTTCACAACGACCTCGCTCAGCTCTTCGAAGTCCTTAACACTTATCTTGGCTATCAGGTCGTACTCACCGAAAAGCGGGTAGAGTTCCTCCACCTCGTCAAGCTTGAGAAGCTTCTCGTACACTTCCCTCTCCTTGCGTGGCATCACCTTTATGAGGACGAATCCGAGCGCCATCGTTCACAGATAGCCTCCAAACGTATTAAATCTTTCGTCTCATTATGTAGTACTCTATTTTCTGCACGTCCTCCCTCATTCCAAGCCTTATGAGCGAGTAAAGCACGGCCAGATTCGCCGCGAACATGGCGAGCGTCATGAAGCTCATCACAGCGGACACGTTCCACCAGAGGTGGAACATCATGGCCATCGCGAGGTAGGGCTTCACGGACAGGGTCTTCCCCTCGGCTTTAAGCCCAAGACCGACTCCAGAGAGTGCGGTGAACGTGGAGTGGGCTATGGGGGTCAGAAATGCCCTGATCATCGCGACCTCAGACCCGTAGCTGATCCCGTACATCAGGTTCTCGAATGCCGCGAAGCCGAGGCCTGCTGCCACGCCATACACAACGCCGTCCATTATCCCGTCCATCTGTCTCCTTCTGTAGGGGAAGTAGACCGCAAGGAGCTTGGCGGGTTCCTCGATAAAGGGTGCAACGAATGCAGCAAGTTCCTGCGGGAATGGGGCCTCGAAGATCATGGCGATCAGGGGTGAAACTGTAGAAGCTATCAGAAACGTCGCAACCACATACCTCTTCGGCTCCGGCTCTATCCTGTCCTTGTGGTAGACGTACCACATTATGAAGAGCGCTGGTGCATAGGCGAGGATCAGGTACTCTATCATCAGCTCATGGGCGTGGGAGGGAGTATTTAACAATTCCGTCAGAACTCTCCCATCCTCCTGCTCCTGTACTCGAAGATAAGCTCCTCAATCTTCTCGAGGCTCCTCTTCTCCATCTCCTTCCTGTACCTCTCTATGCACTCCTCGAGCACGTCTGACTCTACGAGCGCGAACTCGTCGTACAGCTTAGCCTTAACCTCCTCCGCGGGTATCACCGGAATCCTGCTGCTCTCGAAGACCTCTTTCGCGTAGTGAGACATCTCCCCGCTTGCAACTATCGCCCTCACGCCCCTGCTCACCAGCGTTTCCGCGCTGCTCTTCCCACCACCAGCAACCTCTGAGATGTAAACAACATCCCCCTCCTCTATCCCGACCGTGTTCAGAACCCTCTCTATCTCGTCCTTCGTGAACTTCCTCAAAACCTTGATGGCCTTCCAGCCCCTGAACTCGAGGTACTTGACCTTCCTGAGCTCGTCAAGCTTCGACTCGAGCTCCTCTATCTTCTTGTCCTTCTCGGAGATGGCCCTCCTGAGATCCCTGATCTCGGACTGAAGTGACTTGACGACGTTCTTCTCCCTTATCTTCCTGTGCTCCTCGCTGGATATGGTGTATATCCTCTCCTTGAGCCTCTCTATTTCTTTCTTCAGCCTTCTGACCTCTTCCTCCAGCCTCCTGTTCTCCTCTCTGAGCTCAGCGATTATCCTGTCCCTCTTTCGCACCTCCTCGACGGCAACGGCCTCCTTCTCCCTCTCCTCTCCCTCTCTGCTCTCCGATGTCTTCCTCTCGAGCATCGACTTCAGGGACAGCCCCCTTATTATTCCGGCCTTGATCTCGTCGAAGTCGTAACCCTCCGGGATCCTCTTCTCCACGTTCCTCAGCTTGTTCCTGTAGGTGTTGTACGCGTCAAGGGCTGAGGCGAGCGCGTCCCTTTCGTGGTCGTTGGCTATACTCTTTCCAGCCGTGAGAGCCTTCTTCCTTTCCACAGGAATATCCTCCTTCGGGCAGTGGAGAATGCAGTTGAAGGAGGCCCGCATCTTGGATATGTACTCGGGAGCAGACTTCTTGTCGGTTGCAATAACCACGGGCTTTCCGTGGGAGAGTATGAACTCCACGACCTCTGAGTAGCTCCATCCCTTCTTGCTCCTCACTGCGAGAACGTTTCCGTTCAGGTCGAGGATCGCCACACCCACGGTCGCTCCGGGATCGATCCCGACGATCGTGTAGGTCGTCTGCCTCTTCATGGGTATTAGCTCTATCTTCTCCTTCTCCACGGCCTCAACCGTGACCTGAACGTCCCTCATCCTGAAGGAGTTTATCGGAACTCTCTCCCTCGGCTCGTTGACAAGCAGCACACCCCTGCTTATTCCCCCGTACCCCTCTCTGACATCCTCCACGTATTCCAGACCATGCTCGTCAAGTATGCTCTTTATCTCCCTGTAAACTGCCCTGACAGAGTTGTGAACCTTCCTCCTGTACTTGTTCTGCCTCCATCCGCCCTTCCCGAGGCTCCTGTTCCTGCTGACCTTTATGATCGTCCTGTCTGCAAAAACCGAGACTACCTCTCCGACCCCATACTTCACGAGCAGCGCAGAGGCCCTCGCCTCGTCAAAGGGGTTCTTCGGGTCGACGTGGATGCCGTACCTCCTCGCGAGCTTTGGCAGTGAAGTGTGACCTGCGGTCTGAACGAACCTCGTCTCAGGTGGGATACTCTTCAGAAAGGAAATCAGCTCCCTCTTGTCCCTGAAGAGCTCGAATATGTTGTCCGTGGCAACGAAGTCCGGCCTGTAGTCACGGATGTACCTGAAAAACCTGCTTCTGGACACCTCCCTGCTCCACTCCTCCTCTCCGTCTATCACGTAGAGAGCATATCTCGGAATGGATTTTGAGCGGGAGGAGCCCCTGAGTATATCAACCCCGAATATCCTCATGCCTCTCCTTTTACGTATCTCAGAACCTCATTTAAATCTTTTTTCACCCCGTAAGCTCTCTCGAAGTAGGTTATGACATTGGAGACGTCCCTCTCAAGATACTCCTCCGCCACCTCGTCCCCGACATCCACAGACTGGGGGAAGTCTATGATCCACAGCCCCTCCTCGCTGACGAGTATGTTGAACTGGCTCAGGTCTCCGTGCACAACCCCCCTCTCATACATCTTCCTGATCTCCTCGATTATCAGCTCGAGCACATGCTCCGGCTCCTCGAGTCTCACCTTGTTCAGCTCCCTCGCATCAACAAGCTCCGTCACAACAGCGTTGCCCTCCCACGCAATTGGCCTCGGAACGCTCGCATATCCATACAGCCTCTTCAGGGCCTGGAACTCCCTCTTGGCGGATCTGATGGTCAGGACTGTGTAGTGCAACGTCCCGTAGTCCCTCTTCTCCTTGACCTTCTTGAAGCTCGGGTAGCCCACTCTGTGGAACTTCACAACGACCTCCCCATGCCTTTCCGAGAGGGCGTTGAACACCACACTCTCCTTCCCCTCGCCCATGATCTTTCCCAGCATGTCTATTACGTTCCTTCTCACGAGCCTCTTCAGCGAGAAAACCGAGAGCCCCTTGAACGTGAAGCTCGCACCCAGATACTCGGTGTACTTGTTCTCCACGAGCCTCAGCCCTGCAAGCCTCCTGAGCAGTCCCTCGACCTTCTCCTCAGACATCCCACACTCCCTTATGAACACGTGCACCGGCACGTACTCGAAGTCCCACATGTTCTCGAAAATCGCGTTCATTATGCACTCATCCTTCCTGCTGAGTGCGCTGTAAACCTCGACGATGTCCTGCACATACTATATAAACAAGCACCTGTTTAAACAGGTTTCGTGAAGTGCTCCCGCTGCAGCAGAGAGGCCGTGTATTTCCAGCGGCACTCCGGAAGACACCTTTGCAGGAAACACTTCGTAGAGGACTTCATCAGGAGGGTTAAGAGGAACATCAGGAAGTACAGGATGATAACGAGGAATGAGAGGATAGCCATAGCCATGAGCGGAGGCAAGGACAGCGTTGTTCTCGCCCACGTTCTGAAGAGCCTTTACGGCGACAGGAGGGACATCGAGCTTGTGGCAATAACAGTGGACGAGGGGATAGCCAACTACCGTCCTCCGACGGTTGAGACCGCTAAGGAGGTCTGCAGGGAGCTTGACATAGAGCATCACATCGTCTCTTTCAGGGACGAGATCGGGCTCGAGCTGGACGAGATGGTTGAAAAGGGAGAAAGAAACGCCTGCGCTTACTGCGGGGTGTTCAGGAAGTACCTGCTGAACAGGACTGCGAGGGAGCTCGGGGCCAACAAGCTCGCCACCGGCCACAACCTCGACGATGAGACCCAGACGATCCTCCTGAACTTTCTGCAGTCGGACGTAGAGCGGCTTGCGAGGCTCATACCATCGAGGGTTCAGGAGGGGCTTGTGCTGAGGATAAAACCCCTCAGGGAGATCTACGAGAAGGAGGTGGTTCTTTACGCCCTCCTCCACAACCTCCCGGTCTCCCTCGACGAGTGCCCTTACAGCAGAACACCTGTCAGGGCTGTTGTCAGGGACTTCCTCTACGACTTCGAGAACAGGTACCCGGGAAGAAAGTTCTCTGTTCTCAGGAGCTTCGAGACCCTGATCCCCTGTCTGAGGGAGATGTATCCGCAGATAGACCTCAGAAGGTGTGAGGTGTGCGGTGAGCCAACCCCAAAGCGGGTGTGTCAGGCGTGCGAGCTGAAGGCCGAGTTAGGCCTCCTTGGGCCTGAGGTATCTGAGGGGAACGACACCGATCAGGCCTGAAAGGAAGCCTCCGAACATGGCCATCAGGAAGTAGTACATCGCGTCCTCCCTCAGGTGGGAGTAGACCTCTGTTGAGGAGATTATGTAGACCGAGCCACCCCATATTATCAGGCCCGCGGCTATGAGCAGGAAGATCATTGAAACATATCTTGCCATCGGCTTCCGCTCTATGAACGCGTCGAGTATCTTCCCTATTATTATGCTGATCCCGCCAGAGATGAACCACCACAGGCTCCCGTAAACGAAGGACGTGATGAGGAAGATGGCTCCAACCGCCACTGGCTGGTTCAGGAGCTTCCAGAAGCTGTTTATCCCCTGAATTATCCCGACTATGACGAGTATGAGGGAGATTATGTAGGTTATGAACGAGAACCTGCCCTCGAGGAGCGACTTCTTTATGCTTGAGAAGTACTCCTCAATCGCATCGTCCATGCCATAGGCCTTCAGGAGGAGGTAGACTCCGGCGAACAGGATTACCGTTCCGTATCCGACCTCAGTAAGCCCGAGGAGCATGAATATGGAGAATATCAGGAGTATTGTGCCAGCAGGCACGAGAGTGGACTTGGCTATCTTCGGATCCTCGAACATCTTCTTGAATAAGTAGTAGGTGCTCTCGATTGTCTTGCTCTGCTTGACTATTATCCTGTTTATTCCGTCTATCCTGAACCTTGACGAGATGATCGGGATGACGAACTCGTCCTCACTCCCGTCAGTGACGAGAACTACGCTCTCAGCATTTGTCGTCCTTTTCAGAAAGTCCATCTGCTCCGCGATCTTGGAGTCGGAGATAACGCCAACGTTCTCGTCTCCAGCAACTATGACGATCTCAACATCCTCTCCCTTCTCCCTGAGCTCGTCGTATATCCTGATGGCCCCGAATATCGTGTTCAGGTCGCTGTCCTCCGGATCTGCGATTCCAAGCCTGTTTGCAGCTTTCAGACACTCCTCCCTACCTATAACAGGGGACTGAACGCCAGCCTTCCTCCCGAGGTCGTCATCTCTGTCGATAACAACGATCAGCTTCATTATTCCGTGTGAAAGTATATTGTGCAGGTTTAAAATAATTTTGATCCAATTAATCAGGCCTTGACAGTGTGTGGTTAATTAGCATATTTTATATACCCATTGCCGAACTTGCGGATGAATGAGGGAGGTAGTCATATACTGCAGGGGCGGTCAGGGCGGGATAACCTCGGCGAGGATTCTCGCCAGAGCGGCCTTGGCCGAGGGGTACTACTCGCAGGCCATGCCCCAGTTCGGGGCGGAGAGGAGAGGGGCGAGCGTTCAGGCGTACCTCAGGATCTCAGAGACTCCAATCAGAAAGAGGTCGAGGATAACCTCTCCGGACACAATCGCGATATTCGACAGGAGCCTGAGGGTTGAGTCAGATGCGTTCAAGATAATCAACTCTGAAAACGGCGAGCCAAACTCAATCGCGGTTGATGCAAGCGCCATAGCCGTGAGGCTCGGACTCATAGTCTCAGGGTGGCCTGTGGTCAACACGGCCATGAGCGGGGCGATGGCAAGGCACCTTGGCATATCCCTCTCAAGCCTGGAGGACGCCATATCTCAGGAGGTCGGCGTGAAGGTTGAGGAGAACATTGAAGCTGCAAGAATCGCGTACAGGATGGTAAGATGAGGCTCGATGTTCTGTTCTCAAATCCAACCAAGGGATCTGCCGGAAAGACGGGAGAGTGGAGGGTGTTCAGGCCTGTGGTTGATCAGTCCCTCTGCGTGCTGTGCATGAGCTGTTACGACTACTGCCCGGAGAACGTTGTTGAGGTTGGAGATGAGGTTGTAATCGATTATGATTACTGCAAGGGTTGTGGAATATGCAGCAGAGTGTGCGTGACAGGGGCAATAAGGATGGAGAGGGAGAGGTGAAGCTCCTAACTGGCAACTACGCGGTTGCCGAGGCTGTGAAGATCGCGAAGCCCGAAATAATCGCAGCCTATCCCATAACCCCCCAGACCCCTGTGGTGGAGAAGCTGTCAGAGATGATAGAGCGAGGGGAGCTGAATGCAAAAATGATCAACGTCGAGTCGGAGCACTCGGCGATGGCAGTCGTCTTCGGGGCAATAGCGGGCGGTTCGAGGGCTTTCACGGCAACATCAAGCCACGGTCTTGCCTACATGTACGAGATGTGCTGGTGGGTAGCGGGATCAAGGCTGCCCCTCGTCATGGCGGTTCCGACGAGATCCATAGGCGCGCCGTGGAACATTCACGCAGACCACTCAGACGTCATGCTTCTGAGAGATGCGGGCTGGATAATCGCGATGGCCGAGAACGCGCAGGAGGCATTCGACCTCACCCTGCAGGGGTTCATGGTTAGCGAGGAGGTTAACATCCCCTACGCGATCGGATATGACGCGTTTCAGGTCAGCCACGCGGTCGAGCCGGTTGTTGTCAGGGACGTTGAGATCCCGGAGAGGAGGCAGGCATACTCCGTGACTCCCGACACCGTGATCGGCCTGAACGCTGTCACGACAACGGCGAGGCATTACGCGAGGAAGGATCTGATGGTGGATCTGGAGAACTCGAGGAAGGTGATAGAGAGGGTGGGCAGGGAGTATCCGGAGGAGTACGGGTTCTACGAGGAGTACCGGACTGACGGGGCCGACTACGTGGTTGTACTCACGGGCGCTTGGGCAGGGGATGCGAAGGAGGCAGTGGATCAGCTCAGGAGCGAGGGAGTTAGGGTGGGGCTCGTGAAGCTTAGGTACATCCGCCCCTTCCCGTACGAGGATCTCAGGAAGATGGATGGAGAGTTCATGGTGATCGACAGGGCGTCGAGCGGAAACAGGGGAATTCTGGGAATCGAGGTGTCGAGCGTGAGGGATGTTGCGGCAAACGTCATCGCCGGGCTTGGGGGGATAGAGCTGACGCAGGACGACTTCTACGGGCTCATAAAGAGGTTTGCTGAAGGCAGGCTATCAGGGGTGGTGTGGTATCCATGATCCTTCCCGGCAATGCGGCATGTCATGGCTGTCCAATCTCCCTCGCTTTCAGGGCGGTTGAGGAGATCGAGAACCCCGTCCTCGTGATCCCGGCAGGCTGCTCCACGGTGATAGCGGGAATGCATCCAAACCACGCACTCAGGTGTCCGGTGGTTCACGTTCCGTTCGCATCCACCACCGCAGTCGCATGCGGACTGAGCGAGTCGTACAGGAGGAGAGGGATCAGGGGCAACGTGGTCGCGTGGATGGGGGATGGTGCGGCCGACATAGGCTTCTCGACCCTCAGCGCGTCAGCTGCGAGGAACGACGACATCATGGTTGTTGTGGTGGATAATGAGGCGTACATGAACACCGGAACCCAGTCGAGCCTCTCAACTCCTGCTGGAGCGTACACGACAACAACCCCTGCCGGAAAGGACACTGGGAGGAGAGATCTGGCTCTGTTGATGCTGATGCACCACGCTCCTTACGTTGCCACGGCGAGCGTTGGATACATCAGAGACCTCAGGAGGAAGTTCAGGAGGGCGAGCGGGATTGAGGGCTTCAGGTTCATTCACGTCCACTCTCCATGCCCGCCGGGCTGGAGGTTCGACAGCAGCCTTACAGTCGATGTTGCAAGAATGGCCGTTGAGAGCCTTGCGTGGGTTCTGTGGGAGTACGATGGGGTGCTGAGGATATCGGACATAAGCAGGAGAAGCTCGGTCAGCAGGAGGAGCCTGAGGGAGTACCTGCTCGTGCAGGGAAGGTTCAGCGGGGTCGATGATGCAATGATCGAGAGGCTTGAAAGGGAAGTTCTCGAGAACTGGAAGCTTCTCCAAAGCCTCGAAACTGTTCTGCGCTGATCGGTGAAAGGTTTATATTTCCTCTCCCCCAACCTTCAGCGAATGTTTGGCTGGGGGGAGTTCGGGCTCGTGCTGCTGCTCGCCCTGATACTGCTGGGCCCGGACAACATGGTGGATATGGCGAGGAAGCTCGGTAGGCTCTATGGAGAGTACAAGGTGGCGAAGAGGAGGCTTGAGCTCGAGATAATGTACGGTATAAACCCCCCCGACGAGGACATTCTGAAGAGGGTTGAGGAGATCAGGGAAAAGTCCATTATTGAATCTGCTAAAAAGGGCGTTGGGTTGGAGGAGCCTAAAGGTATAAATAATCAGGCCAACAACATTGTTAAAAACAGAGAGGTGGAAGGATGATAGGGAGTTTGGGACCGAACGAGCTGTTGCTCATCCTTCTGATTGCCGTACTGCTGTTTGGAGCCAACAAGCTGCCAGAACTTGCGAGGAGCATGGGCAGAGCCACGGGAGAGTTCAGGAAGGCTCAGAGGGAGGCGGAGCTTGAGCTCAGGGAGTTCGAGAAGAACCTGAAGGAGGGCAAGTACGAGAACAGGGAGGAGGAGAAGAGGAAGAAGCTCGAGGAGATGGCGAGAGCCCTCAACATAGACCCTGAGGGCAAGAGCGACGACGAGCTGCTCGAGGAGATAAGGAAGGCCATACCCAAGGAGAAGGCTGAGCCCTGATTTTCAAGTTATTTTATCTCAGTTTGGCCGTTTTTGATTTAGCACTGCCATTTATTCTGAAGTTCGTGCAGCCTGTCATCTCAGCGAACTCCGAAGTCTGCAGCATAAGAAATTAATACAGCCTGCTGGCTATTCAGTCCATGGAGAATGTTCTCAGGAAGATTACGGACTACAAGTGGGAACTGCCTAAGTCTTACAAGGCTGGCATGAGGGTGCCGGCGTACTTCTACATCAACAGGAAGCTGATGGGAATACTCGAGAGGGACGCGGTCGAGCAGGCGGCCAACGTTGCAACCATGCCGGGGATTCAGAAGGCCTCGCTCGTCATGCCAGACGTTCACGTTGGCTACGGTTTTCCGATTGGAGGAGTTGCAGGTTTTGATGCTGAGGAAGGTGTCGTCAGCCCGGGTGGTGTGGGGTTCGACATAAACTGCGGCGTCAGGCTCCTCACAACAAGCCTCAGGGTTGATGATGTCAAGCCAAAGATAAAGCAGCTCATAGACTCCCTTTTCGTTGCTGTTCCATCGGGAGTTGGGAGCGAGGGGAGGCTGAGGGTTTCCGACAGGGAGCTGGACGAGATATTCGTGAACGGAGTGAGGTGGGCGATAGAGAACGGCTATGGATACGAAGAAGATGCGGACAGGTGCGAGGAGAACGGAGCGCTTGAGGGGGCTAAGCCAGAGGTCGTGAGCAGGAAGGCGAGGGACAGGGGAAGGGGTCAGCTCGGAACGCTCGGCAGCGGCAACCACTTCCTCGAGGTTCAGTACGTGGACAAGATCTACGACGAGGAGACTGCGAAGGTCTTCGGGCTTGAGGAGGGAATGGTGACCGTGATGATCCACACAGGAAGCAGGGGGCTCGGCCATCAGGTCTGCACCGACTTCCTGAGCGTTCTTGACAAGGCTGTCAGGAAGTACAGGATAAAGCTCCCGGACAGGCAGCTCGCCTGTGCGCCGATTAACAGCAAGGAGGGTCAGGACTACTTCGGCGGAATGGCCGCATCGGCCAACTTCGCATGGACAAACAGGCAGATCATCACCCACTGGGTGAGGGAAACGTTCCAGAAGGTCTTTGGGATGAGTGAAGAGGATCTGGAGATGAATCTGGTTTACGACGTCGCCCACAACATCGCAAAGTTTGAGACTCACGAGGTTGACGGAGAGAAGATCAGGGTGGTCGTCCACAGAAAGGGAGCGACAAGGGCATTCGGGCCGGGGAGCAGGGAGATACCTCAGAGGTACAGGGATGTCGGACAGCCGGTCATAATCCCGGGGAGCATGGGGACTCCGAGCTACGTGCTTGTTGGCACGGAAAAGGCGATGGAGGAGACCTTCGGCTCCACGTGCCACGGAAGCGGAAGGGTGATGAGCAGAGCAGCGGCAAAGAGAAGGCTCAGGGGAGACAGGGTCAAGGCAGAGCTCATGAGGGACGGAATATACGTCAGGGCAACACATGGCGCGCTGCTTGCCGAAGAGGCTCCTCAGGCGTACAAGAGAAGTGACGATGTCGTTGATGTTGTGGACAAGGCCGGAATTTCCAGAATAGTTGCGAGGCTCAGGCCCTTAGGAGTTGCCAAGGGATGATAAGGGAAGTTGATATATTCAGAGGAATCAAAGCCTCGGATCTCGTGTCCCAGCTCAAAGACTCAGCGTTCAACGCGAGGAGGCTCGGAGAGGCCGCTGAGATCTACAGGGAGATGGTTGACAGCGGTGCCTTCATTTTCTTTACATTTGCCGGGGCGATGGTTCCTGCCGGGATGAGGGGGATCGTCAGGGGGATCCTCGATAACGGCTTCGCGAACGTTCTTGTTACTACCGGGGCCAACGTCACCCACGAGATCGCCGAGGCTCTCGGCTTCCACCACAAGCGTGGCAGTGAAGAGGTGGATGACGTGGAGCTGAGCAGGCAGAACGTGAACAGGATCTACGACGTCTTCATCGAGAACTCCGCATTCGAGGGTGTTGAGGAGTTCGTCTCGGAGATCTTCCAGTCAATGGACGGCGAGTTCACGAGCTACGAGATCCTGTGGGAGATAGGCAGCCACCTTCCCGAGAGCTCGTTTCTCAGGGTCGCATATGAGAAGGAGATCCCGGTTTTCTGCCCGACCCTGCACGACTCGATTCTTGGGCTGCACCTCTACATCTACGGAAGAAAGATCAGGTACAACCCCATAAAGGACGTGGAGAGGATGGTGGACCTCTGCTTTCAGGATAAAAGCATGGGCGTCGTGATCGTTGGGGGTGGAGTTCCCAAGAACTTCACCCTCCAGTCCATGTTGCTCGCAAACGGATTCGATTACGCGATTCAGATAACCACGGACTCACCGCAGTGGGGTGGGCTGAGCGGGGCAACCCTTGACGAGGCAAAAAGCTGGTGCAAGCTCAAGGAGGGAGCAAAAGCCGTGACGGTTTACAGCGACGCGACCATCGCACTGCCCTTGATCTATGCATACCTGCTCGACACCTCCGGTTGAGAAATTTATTTAAAATGAAGTTAGAGAGGTATGGAGAGATGATTGAGAACTGGGAGGAATACAGGATTGTTAACGACTCTCTCCAGAGGCTTGTGAGTAATGCTGATACTCTTCCCAAGGTGAAGAAGGCTCTTCAGCACCTGATTAAGGCCGGGGGAAAGAGAACCCGCCCCATAATCGTTCTTCTGAGCGGAAAACTTGCCGGTGGAGATTACGAAACTGTGCTCGACATGGCAATGGCCGTTGAGCTCATCCACACCGCGAGTCTCGCTCATGATGACATCATCGATAGGGGTGTGGTCAGGAGGAATGTTGAGACGCTCAACGTGAAGTATGACCCCTCTCTGGCCATGCTCGTTGGAGACTGGCTCATCTCGAAGTCTGTTGAGCTCACGTCCAAGTACGGGCCGGAAGTGGTGAGAAACTTCGCGAGAACAGGAATGATGATGAGTGAGGGGGAGATTCTGGACGTTTACAGCATAACCGACGACTTTGGCGAGGAGGAGTACTTCAGGTGCATAGAGCTCAAGACAGCCTCGCTCTTCGCGTATTCTGCAAGAAACGCGTACAAGTTCATATCCGGAGACAACTCGAAGTCCGAGAAGATGTACCAGTACGGGTTCAATCTGGGAATCGCATACCAGCTCGTCGACGACCTTCTCGAGTACCTCGAGATATTCGAGGACAAGAAGAGCGAGTTCGAGTCCCTCACGCTACCTCTCCTGCTGGAGAGGACGTTCGGGTTCAAGGAGTCCGTCCACAGGGTTCTCGAGCTTATAAAGAAGTTCACTGAGAAGAGCAAGAGGGCTCTTGAGTCGTTCCCGAGCTCGGAGGCCAAGGAGAAGCTCCTCTACCTTGTTGACTACATGACCGTGAACATGATAAAGAACTACGTGAGCAAGAACAGGGAAGTGATATCAATCCTTGAGGCGCACTATCCTTGATGAGTTTTTGAACACTCTTTCCACATCCCCTACTCCAGCCCCTCTGAGCACTTTCTCCGCATCCTCCCTTGTTATGAAGTCTGACGGCGAGTGCGAGTCCGTGTTTACCACCAGCTCGACTCCGAACTTCTCAGCAATCCTTGCCACATGGCCGTTGGTGAGCGAGTGCCCCTTTCGGGATGTTATCTCGAAGTATACTCCATTGTCTGCGGCAAGCTGGGCAGTCACCTCGTCCACAAGGCCGGGATGGGCGAGGATATCTATCTCCTCATTCACGGCGCTGAGGTTCGTCCCCTCCCTGACGGGCTCGACTATCGTCTCCCCGTGAACGACCACAATTTCCGCGCCAAGCTTCCTTGCGAATCTCACAGCCTTTCCGATCAGCTTCGGGGGGACATGAGTGATCTCCACGCCCACGAGCATCTTAAGCTCGTAATCATCCATCACGTCCCTCATTTTCATGAGCGAGCCTACCACATGCTCCATGTTTGTGAAATCGACGTGATCGGTAATCGCAAACGCCGTATAGTTAATGCTTGCAAGCCTTCTCGCAATTTCTGATGGTATGAGCTCTCCGTCGCTGAAGACAGAGTGAATGTGCAGGTCAATCATACAAAAGAGTTAAATAAGGTGGGTATTAATGTTTTTTGTGGCGGGAATCAGAAGGCTGGTTCTGGATGTTCTGAAGCCCCACGAGCCGAGCAATCTGCTGCTGGCGAAGATACTCAGCGAGCTGGAGTTCGTGGACGGTGTTAACCTGAGCCTGTACGAGATAGACCAGAACACGGAGAACGTGAAGATAACGATTGTTGGGGATGAGATGGACTTCGAGGAGATAAAGAGGACGATCGAGAGCCTTGGAGGTGTAATCCACAGCGTTGATGAGGTCGTTGCTGGAAAGAGGATAGTGGAGAACGTGCTCACGGAGCAGGACAGGTGACTTTTTCAATCATTCAGGTTCAGAATGGAAAACCATATATTTTAGAATTTTTACTGACCGAGTGATGGACATTAACATCTGCATAACCGGTGCCGCCGGCGACGGTGTCAAGGAGGCAGGAGAGCTGTGCGCGAAGCTGTTTTCCGAGCTCGGCTATTACGCTTTCGTCTATCAGGAGTACCAGTCTCGCATACGGGGTGGGCACAACGCGAGCATCGTCAGGGTCTCTGACAAGCCCGTTCACTCCCATAGGAAGTATTACGACCTCCTCGTCTGCCTTGAGGATTACGTCTACAGGATTCACGAGCCGTACGTGAGGGGCGACATTATCTACGATACCAAGTTCTCCTGCGAGAAGGGTGGAATCGGCATCCCGATGACGGAGATAGTCAAGGAGGCAAATGAGCCGATGATCTTCAGGAACGCAGCATCTCTCGGCGCAATAGCGGCCTACTACTCCATAGACTTCGGAGTCCTTGAGGACGTCTTCGTCAGAACCTTCGGAGAGAAGGCGAAGGACGATGTTGTCATCTCTAAAGCAGCCTACGACCACTTCCTCGAGCACCATCAGGCCAAGATGTCCGTTGAAAGGGTGGGAGAGAGGAGGGAGGTTGTTGCTGGTAGCAAAGCAATTGCTGAGGGGCTGATCGCTGCAGGTCTCGAGTACTACTATGCCTATCCCATGACCCCCGCGTCTCCAATCCTGCACTACATCATCAAGAAGAGGAGGGACATAATCGCGTACCAGCCAGAGAGCGAGATTGCCGCCGTAAACATGGCCATAGGAAGCGCGTTTGCCGGGAAGAGGAGTGCAACCGGGACGAGCGGTGGAGGGTTCGCGCTGATGAGCGAGTCCATTGGCATGGCAGGGATGGCAGAGGTTCCGCTGCTCATCATCGAGGCTCAGAGGGTTGGCCCGTCAACCGGAATGGCGACCTACCACGCTCAGGACGACCTGAACTTCGTTCTCTACCCATCTCACGGGGAGTTCCCGCTTGTCGTCGCGAGCCCCTACACGATCGAGGACGCCTACAAGCTCTCGGCTGAGCTGATGAACCTTGCGTGGAAGTACCAAACCCCTGCCATTCTCCTCACCGACAAGCACCTCGTGGAGAGTCTGCAAACAGCGGAGCTTCATGGTGCAGAAATCGAGGAGACGGAGATTGTCCGTAGCAGCGACGGAGTTATGAAGAGGTACGAGCTCACTGAGAGTGGAGTATCAAGGTATGCGGTTCCGCCTGCGATAGCGAAGTTCAACTCGAACGAGCACACCGAGTACGGGATAACCACCGACAGCGCTGAGGTCAGGAAAGCCATGCACGACAAGAGGGTCAGGAAAGAAAAGCTCATCCTCGAAGATGTCAGAGGGAAGGGCTATGTCGAGTACTTCAAGGGGAAGGAGGCTGTGGTGACGTGGGGCTCCACTTTCGGCGCGCTTTATGAAGTGGTGGAGGAGCTCGGCTACAGGCTCATCGTCATCAGGTACCTCAGACCGCTCGTGCTTCCCGAGCTCGAGAAGGCCAAGGTTGTCGAGTGCAACCGCACCGGACAGCTCGCCGGACTGCTTGAGAGCAGGGGTGTGAGGGTTGAGAGGGTCCTGAAGTGGGATGGCAGGCCATTCACCCCCGAGGAGCTGAGGGAGGTGCTCGGATGAGCTCGATTTTGAAGGAGATTGAGTGGTGCCCGGGGTGCGGGAACTTCGGGATATTTAAGGCCTTCAGAAACGCAGTGAAAAGGCTTGGGAAGGATGGGATAGAGAAGGGGAGAATCGTGGTCGTTGCAGGCATCGGATGCCACGGCAAGCTTCCGGACTACATTGACCAGCCGAGCTTCCACACGATTCACGGCAGAGTTCTTCCGATGCTGACGGGCATAAAGCTCGCAAATCCAGACCTTCTCCCCGTTGGTTTCTCCGGGGATGGGGATGCACTCAACGAGGGCATGGAGCACTTCATCCACGCCGCGAAGAGGAACACTGACGTCGCTCTCTTCCTACACAACAACGAGGTATTCGGCCTGACAACGGGCCAGTTCACCGCCACAACGCCTAAAGGAAGGAGGACGAGAACGACTCCGTTCGGAAACCCTGAAGACCCGGTGAATCCCTGCCTTCTGGCCTTAATTTCCGGAGCAACCTTCGTCGCGAGAGGATACGCGGGAAACATCAAGCAGCTCGAGGAGCTCATGTATCGGGCAATCCTCCACAGAGGGTTTTCATTCCTCGAGATACTGCAGCCCTGCGTGAGCTTCAACAACACATGGGATCTGCTGAGGGAAAACGTTCACGAAGTCTCTCCGGCTGAGAGCTTTGATGACGCCCTCAGACTGGTGATGGATAGGTTCGCAACAGGCGTGCTCTTTAAGACAGAAAAGGAAACGTTTGAGGAAATTCTCCACAAAAATAGGGTGTAAAATTTCTGAAGCACTTAGGCCCCGCTCTCGCTGACCATGGGGCTCTTATCTTTTCTGGTTCTGAAAAGGTTTGATACTGCTTTGATGATGCCGCCGATGGAGACCACTGCCAGTATGATCGCAGAGATCAACCCACCCGCAAACAGGATTTCCGCTATCATATTCATCCCCAATATTATCTCTGTTTTTTCTATTATAAATATTTTGCCACAAATTTATTTTATTCATGCTTAAATAAATACCACGTGCTATACAATTTTTAACGTATTTTTTATAAAATGCATGAAGAACAATACACAACCTCACAATGAGGCAACAGAAAAGTATTATATTGCCCGCGCTCATTTTTTCAAGAGGAAGAATAAAAAGAGGAAAGGTGTGCTCACCATGAGGTTCTTCGCAATAGGTTTCGGTCAGGCGGGAGGAAAGATACTCGATCTGTTCATGGAGAACGAGAAGCTCAGAGGGTCAAACACCCTGAAGGCTCTTGCCGTAAACACGGCGAGGACAGATCTGATGGGGCTGAAGCACATACCGCCCAAGAACAGGATACTGATAGGCCAGACGATCGTCAAGGGGCATGGAGTCGGGACGGACAACAAGCTCGGAGCAAAGATCGCTCAGGAGGAGATAGAGACGGTGCTGAACGCCATAGATGAGATGGGAACTCACGAGATAGATGCGTTCCTCATCATTGCTGGGCTCGGTGGCGGAACCGGAAGTGGTGGCTCTCCTGTTCTCGCCAAGTATCTCTCTGAGATGTATTCCGAGCCCGTTTACGCTGTTGGCGTCCTCCCCGCACCGGAGGAGGGCAAGCTTTACTCTCTGAATGCTGCAAGGAGCATGATCACCCTCCTCAAGTACGTAGACAACCTCATACTGGTGGACAACGGAGCCTGGAAGTTTGAGGGCATGAGCCTGAGGGAGAGCTACGCGAAGATAAACGAGGAGATCGTGAGGAGGCTGGCAATTCTTGCGAGGGCTGGCGAGCCCGTTGAGGAGGGGCTGGTAGGAGAGATGGTGGTCGACAGCTCTGAGGTTATAAACACCCTCAGGGGAGGGGGGATCTCGTCTATCGGCTACGCCACTCTGCCAATTCAGGAAAAGAAGAAGGGTGGAGGTCTGTTCGGGTTCCTGAAGAAGAAGGAGGAGCAGGTTGTCACCGCAGAGGAGGACAGGTCGACGAGGATCTCAAGCCTCGTCAGAAAGGCCGCGCTTGGAAGGCTGACGATCCCCTGCAACATTGGGAGTGCGGAGAGGGCCCTCGTTCTCGTCGCCGGGCCGCCGGAGTATCTGGACAGGAAGGGCCTTGAGAAGGCCAAGCTGTGGCTTGAGGAGCAGATAGCCGGAGTCGAGGTGAGGGCCGGAGACTACCCGACGAGGAGGACGAAGCACATAGCGGCGCTTGTGGTTCTCGCCAACGTCACCGACATTCCGAGGGTCAAGCAGCTGCAGAAGCTTGCCGCCGAGGCGAAGGAGGAGGTCGAGATTGCCGAAAAAGAGAGGATAGAAAAGACGATCTCTCTCTTCGAGGAGGAGGATCTGGAGCCGCTATTTTAGCTCCATAACCTTTTTTACCGCGTAGGGTATCTTTTCCGCGACGTCAAGTGCTGTAAAGTTGTACCCCTTCTCCTCCAAGCACATGTCCCCTGCGAGTCCTGTTATGAACGCCGCTGCGCATGCCGCATGGAACGGATCGTCGCATATGGCGAAGAGCGCTCCGGCAACCCCTGCGAGCACGTCTCCCGTCCCTCCAACCGTCATTCCTGCATTGCCCGTGTCGTTGTACTTCACCCTCCTGCCGTCGCTCACGATGTCTCTCTTGCCCTTCAGCAGCACGGCACCATCAATGCTATTCGCAGCCACAAGCACGCTCTCCTCGCTCGCCTCATAGCCAAACACCCTTTCGAACTCCTGCCTGTGCGGTGTCAGGATCGATCTGCAGTGTGGGGTGGCTGTCAGACCACCCGCATCAAGAACGATCTTCTCAACACCCTTTGAGATCTCCTCCGCCACATCGCCCTTATCAACCGTTCCCATGCCGAATACAACAACGTCGTGCTTTCTGGCGAGCTCTGTAATCTCTTCAACGTTCTTCTCGGTGATCTCATCCCCTCTGAGCTTTCTCGGGATGATCTCTGGTGAGAAGGAGCTAACCTGCGGATAAACGCTCTCAGGAACCGCCAGCGTGACAATGTCTGCCCCTGCCTTGTATGTCGAGTAGGCTGCCAGGAATGGTGCGCCAACGTACGGGTACCCCCCAACAACCAGCACTTTCCCGTGGCTCCCCTTGTGACCGTCCTCGAACCTTCTGTAGGCGAGCCTGAAGTCCCCGGGGCCTGCAAGTTTCTCGAACTCCTCCGGGATGCCTATGTCCGCAACAACAACCTCTCCAGCAATTTCCGGGCTTCTGCTGAGGCCCGGCTTGGGGCGGTGGAATGTCACAGTCAGATCTGCCTTAACGGCCTCCCTGTACTCCCCGCTGTCCGCGTTCATCCCACTGGGCACATCTATGGAAACCACAAACGATTCGGATTCGTTGATTGCCCTGACTATGTCGCTGTAGGGTCTCCTCAGCTCTCCACGAAAGCCTGTTCCGAGGAGGCCGTCTATTACTATGTCAGCATAATCGAAATCGTAGTCTTGCCACGGGAACACGCTGAAGCCCGCTTTTACGAGAATGTCGAGGTTCCTCCTTGCAAGCTCGCTTTTCACGTCTCTGGCGAGCACCACATCCACGTCAAATCCCTTGAGGAACCTCACAGCGACGAAACCGTCTCCAGCGTTGTTTCCCGAGCCTGCGAACAGGACGACCTTTCCACCGGAGAACCTCTTCAGAATCTCGTCAGCAACAGCTTTTCCAGCGTTCTCCATCAGCTGGAGCCTTGAGAGGCCGAAGTACTCGCAGTTGAGATCCAGCGCACCCATTTCTCTGGACGTTATCGGCTCCCTCATCGCTGAAAATTCGCGTGGTCTCTATTTATCTTTTTGCATTTGCATGCTACGAATATTCCACCGAAATGTTTAAATATCGAACTGAATAAGTTAGAAACATGGTGGAGTTTGGTGACAACCAGAACAGGATTGGAGTCGCAAAGGGAACCGAGTTTGAGGAGTACAACGAGAGGGAGTTCATGGGCGAGTGCATGGAGGTCGGCCTTTACCTCGCCATGGCCAGACAGGCCGAGAGGGAGGGGTATCCGGAGATAGCCAACGTCCTCGTCAGAATTGCTATGGACGAGGCCTATCACGCCTCAAGG
Source organism: Geoglobus ahangari (assembly GCF_001006045.1). NCBI lineage: Archaea > Methanobacteriati > Methanobacteriota > Archaeoglobi > Archaeoglobales > Archaeoglobaceae > Geoglobus > Geoglobus ahangari. The sequence continues at coordinate 1,717,696 of NZ_CP011267.1, read as the reverse complement.
TTTGCCGAGCTGAACGGGAAGATCAAGGAGACCCTCAAGGAGAGCCTCCAGTACATGCTTGAGGGAGAGATGAAGGCGAACGTCCACAAGAGGAAGGTTGCTGTGGAGGCGAAGGAGAAGGGGCTCGACGAGGTCCACGACATCTGGGACGAGGCTTCGAGAGACGAGTACAGACACGCTATGGCCCTCAAGGGGCTGCTGGACAGGTATTTCAAGGAATAGATTTTTAACCATCTCATTTAACTTTTTTTGTGGACTCGATATACCTCCCCCTTCACCACGGCAAGGCTCCCTACTGGCTTCTGAACAAGATGAAGAGGCTTGCAAGGCCCATAGTTCACATTATCATTCAGGAGTTTGGAGAGAGGGAGTTTCTGCGGAGGATGGCAGATCCCATCTTCTTTCAGAGCTTTTCCAACGTCCTCGGATTCGACTGGAACTCCTCTGGATCAACAACAGTCCTGACCGGGGTTCTCAAGAGCGTTCTCAACACGGAGGAGTTCGACATAAGGGTTGCAGGTGGGAAGGGGGAGAACGCGATAAAAACCGTGGAGGACATAGAGCGGTTCTGCGATGAGCTTGGGATTGGTGAGAGGAGGAAAGAGGAGCTGATAAGGGTCAGCAGGCTCTCGGCTAAGATCGACAACGTGGCACTTCAGGACGGATACTCGCTCTACCACCACGCGGTGATCTTCAGCAAAAGGGGCTGGGTGGTGGTCCAGCAGGGAATGAACGAGAGTCTGAGGCTCGCAAGGAGGTACCACCACCTCGGAGAGCTCAGGGTGGAGGAGCCACACTCCGGAATAATCACCCAGAGGTTTGAGAGCAGCGTTATGGACCTGACGTCGAGGCACAGCAGGGAGGCGAGGAGGGCGATGCTTGATGTGGTCAACGACGGCACGTACAGGTTCGACTACTCAAGGCTGCTGTCCATGGTTCCACACCGAGAGAGCGTCGTGCCCAAGAGGGTTGACTGGAAGGCCCTCGAGAAGGCCTACAACCTCCAGCCGTCCAGCTTCGAGGACTTGCTGCTGGTCAGGGGGCTCGGCAGGGCTGCGGTGAGGGCGCTGGCTCTGATTGCCGAGCTGATTTACGATGCGGAGTACAGCAAGAAGGACCCTGCGAAGTTCTCGTTCGCTCTCGGGGGAAAGGACGGCGTGCCGTTCCCCGTGAACCCGAGGGTTTACGAGCAGGTCATAGAGTTCATGGAGGCTGCTATAAGGCAGGCCGAGCTTAGCGACTTCGAAAGGAAGGCAATGCTCGAGAGGCTCGCTAAAACCTCACCCTCCCGTAGTAGTAGCCAGTGACCGTGAACACCTCGAACTCCCAAAGCCTGTCGAAGACGAAGCCCGGAGGCTTTTCGAGGTTCACAGCTGTGGAGGAGCACATCTCATTGAAGGCTGGCATCACTATGCACCTGAACCCCTCACCCTCGTGCACCATCCACGCCCTCTCCTTGATCCCTCCGACAACGTCCGGGATCAGGACTGCTGGATGCGCGTGCGCGACAACGAGCACTTTACTACCCCACACGTCGCAGTACTCCCTGTGGCCGTGGAGAATTGTAACCTTCCCCTCAGAAAAGCAGTCCATGACCTCGTGAACCTCATCCAGAAGACCATCGTGATTCCCCCTCACAAGCACAAGCTCGGAAACCTGATCCTCGATCTCCTCAATAAACCTCTCGACAGACTTCAGCTCGCTCCTCCCGAGCCTGTGCTTCAGGTCTCCGTTTATAACAAGCCTCTCCGCACCGCTTTTGAAGTACGCGTCGAGTATCCTGTCGAGCAGCGAGAAGTCCGGGAATCCCAGTATTCCGAGGTGGATGTCCGAGATTATGAGCGTCCTGCCAATTTTTAGAGCCCCAGTCTCGGAGAACCTCATCTTCCCAGAATTTCCCTCTCGACCTCTGGAATGTACTCCTTCAGGTCCACACCCATCTCGAGGCCGTACAGAAGAGCCACAACCTCCACATCCAGCACGTTTCCGAGCTCCATCTGCTTTCGGTTCACCTCTCTTATGATCTCGGCCTTCTCCTTCCCCGTGGTCTCGGAAATCTCGTCAACGATCCTGTCGAAAATCGTCTCGTCATGAAAGATTCTGTTAACGTCGGGCTTGAAGTCTGGTGGGATCGTGACCTCACCAATGTCGAATGCCGGCTCTAGCTCCCCGTTCCTCTCCCTGAGCAGACCCCTCTTCTCCGCGAGCTCGACCACCTTCTTGCTGGTCTCGTGGGAGAAGTACTTCAGGTCGAAGGATAGGGTGTAGGTTATCTCCTTCCTGTCCATCGTCTTCTTGCCCTTCGCCCTGAACGCAGACGCTATGGTTTCCTTCAGCATTGCACAAACCTCGGCTCTGTGGAAAATAACAGTTACGATGGCTTTATAAATAACGCCGGAAACTCTGGAACATGTTCACACTCAGGGTTGAGAGAGTCGTCCGCCACAGCGAGAGAATCTCGACCTTGTACTTCTCAAAGCCGATCCTCGCATACCCCGGTCAGTTCATCATGCTGAACGTGTTCGGCTACGAGGAGATTCCGCTGAGCCTCTCCTCTCCGAGGTCCGTGACTGTAAAGGCAGTTGGAGAGACCACCGAAAAGATCGTCAGCTTCGAGGGTGGAGAGGTCGTTGGTGTCAGGGGGCCGTTCGGCAACCCGTTCTCCCCAACTTCTGGAAGGGCGCTCATAATTGCGGGTGGAATTGGCGTAGCCCCGCTTGCCTTTCTGCACGACTTTCTTAAGAGGTGCGGTGCAGAGATCAGGGTGGTTTACGGGGTGAAAAACTCGGACGAGCTCGCTCTCGTTGAGAGGTTCGATAACGTGCAGATCGCAACCGAAGATGGGAGCGCCGGTGTCAGGGGCACGGTCTTGGATCTGCTGGAGGACATGGAATTAAACGAATACGACAAAATTTACGCCTGCGGACCTGAAGGGATGGTCAGAGCCCTTCTCGGATTTTTGAAAGAGAGAGGTGCGGTTGAAAGGGCAGAGCTCTCTCTCGAGCGGTACATGAGGTGCGGGATTGGTGTTTGCGGGTCATGCGTGATCGAGAACGGGCTGAGAGTGTGTGCTGACGGGCCAGTGTTTTCTGGAAAACAGCTCGTGTAAAAATCAGAAGAGGATGTCGAGGGGTGGCTTTTTCAGGATCCCTCTCTCCTCTGCCATCTCGAAGAGCCTGTTCATGGCCTCCACAACACTCTCCGGCATCCTGTATGTGTACTCGTTCACGTACATCATCGCAAACCTCTTGGTGGTTTCGAAGTCCATGCCCCTCGCATACCTCATCGCATACCTCGTTGCCTCATCTGGGTTTCTGATGGCGTAATCTATGCTCTCCCTCATGGCCCTCAGAAACTCAACCTGCACGTCCTCCGGCACGCTCCTCGAGATCACGTTCACGCCGAGAGGCATTGGAAGGCCAGTTCTCTCGTGCCACCACTCCCAGAGGTCGAGAACCTTCTCAAGCCCGTGCTCCCTGTATGTGAGCTGCCCCTCGTGTATCAGCAGACCCGCGTCCACATCTCCGTCCTTAACCGCCTGCATTATCCTGTCGAACCTCATCTCAACGAGCTCAAAACTGTCGAGGGCGAGCTTCAGGTAGAGCGCAGCAGAAGTGTACCTTCCCGGTATCGCGATCCTCTTTCCCTCAAGATCGATCTCTTCCCTCGCAACGACTATCGGCCCGTATCCATCCCCAACGCTCGCCCCTGCGGACAGAATTCTGTACCTGTCGCTGAGGTAGGCGTAAGCGTGAACGGAGAGAGCGGTGACCTCGAGATCGCCCTGAAAAGCGCGCCTGTTCAGGTTCTCTATGTCCTCAATTATGTGCTCAACCTCAAAGCCCAACTTGATTTTACCCTCCACCATCGCGTAGAACATGAAGGCATCGTCTGCATCCGGTGTGTGAGCCACCCTGAGCTTCATGGGGCGTAGGATGCATGGTGGCTTTATTAGGTTATCCGTTGTGCCTCCCTATGACCTTCATCTCCTCACTGACCTTGAAGTAGTCCATTCCCGGCTTTATCTCCGGAATTATGCTCTGGATTATGTGGAACTCGTAGATCTCCTCTCCAAACCCGAAGTACTCCTCCTGCTTTTTCAGCACTATAGCCACGTCGAAGAGGCTGGATATCATGGCAACCTCCCTTTCAGTGTAGCTTCTGTAATTCGTGAAGGCGTAGACCTGCGTTCCGTTGTTGAGGCTCTCGAGTATGTCGAACAGGATGGCTATGTACTCGTCCGACACGATCTTTAGGTGTGATCTTCCGAGTACGACGAGCGTCCCGCTGAGCTCGCTGACGTGGCTGTAGAGATCCTCGACCTGATCGTATCTGAAGATTACGTCGGCATCTCCCCGTCCGTCCCTGTTTATGAGGATGGTCTTTGCTGCTGACAGGTCAATGTCTGAGAGCTTCGACAGGAGCTTCAGCTGTCTGTACGAGTTGTTTGAGAACAGGAGGAGGTTAACGTTCTCCCTGCCCTCCATAATCTTTTTGAAGAATGCGATGGCTGGATATATGTTCTCGTAGAATATCACGGTTCTGCAGCCGTACTTCTCAATGTCCCTGATCATCTGAGACACTACGAGGTTGGCCATGTTTAATCAGTGGGTTTATGCTATTATAAATTTTATTCGCTGTTAATCCTGATTTTGTGTAAGGATTTTCGAACAATCTGACACCAAAACATTTATTTACATCGAACGCCATATAAAAACACGGGGGTGCCTCATTTAGTGCGTTTTGCATCGATCCCGCCGCCACCGATAGTTTTGTTGGCACCCCCCACTAAAAATTTGTTAGCGAATTGAACAGCTCTTATGGTTTGTTTCTGCCGTCTTTCTCTGCGTTGGATCCTCTTTTTCTCGTTTTTCGAACTCCATTCCCAGCCTATGCAGGTGCATATGTAGGTAGATTTGTACGTGTTATATCAAATACCAACCGACTTGCAAAAAATGGTTTTATTTGTTCCCGATAAACAATGGAGTGCCAAAGGAGGTGTTGTGCGGTGGTACGGAAGAAGGGGTTTAAAAAGGACGAGAAGGGTGCGATAGGAATTGAAATACTGATAGTCTTCATCGCCATCGTGCTGGTGGCGGCAGTGAGCGCTGCAGTGCTGATACAGACAGTCGGCTTCCTGCAGCAGAAGGCCATGGCCACCGGAAGGCAGACGACCCAAGAGGTTGCGAGCGGTATTAAGGTTGTGAAGGTGCTCGGACATGTGGACAGTCCGAGAAGCGCTAGCGGTACTGTCGACCTTCTCGCGATATATGTGGAGGTCAACACTGGTGGGCAGGAGATAGACCTCAACGCCACCAAGATTACACTCTACGACGGTAGCAAGACCGTTACGTTCAAGCAGAACACCGCGGCGTTCACAGATGGAACCTCTGGAATCTCAGACACGTTTGACACGACTCAGGCTGCATGGGCCAACCTTTCCGCATCCACAGACTTCGGTATAATCGTGCTGCAGGACGAGGACGGCTCGATCACCTCTGGTAGCTACCCGGTGATCAACGCGGGAGACAAGGTGATACTCACGATCAACGTCAGCTCTGCCTTCGGTGGATGGGCTCCGAGAACCTCCGTCTCTGGAGAGGTCAGGCCTGAGTTCGGTGCTCCGGGTATAATCGAGTTCACCACACCTGCAGCATACACTGAGTCGGTCGTTGAGCTCCAGTAATCGCAGCGCCCTTTCTCCAATATTTTTTGAGGTGATTTTTATGGGGTTTAATTTATTAAAAAAGCTAAAAAAGGAGAAAGAGGAGGAGGTGGTCGAAGAGCAGGTGGAAGAGGAAGAGGTTGTTGAAGAAGAGGTTAGCGAACCTCAGGCTCAGGAATCGCAGGACGACGACATGATAATGAAGATCAACGAGAGGCTGAGCGACATCGAGAACAGACTGCCGAGAATGGACATCTCGATGAGCAACCTGAAGAAGGAGATAGATGGGCTGAGAGATGAGATGAAGAAGATCGAGGAGTCAATGAAGGATATGATGGCTCTGTACGAGGTCGTCTCAGCCCAGATCAATCCGTTCGTTGGAAGCTCAAAAGCGACAAAGCTCAGCTTTGAGAGGATAGATGAGCTCGAGAAAAAGATCGAGGAGTTCGAGGAGCTGATCCTCGACCTCCAGATGGACATCAGGATGATCTACAGGAGCGCTGTGAACCTGAAGGAGGTTGTGAATGAGGTCCTGTATGAGGGGGTGATCAGCTTTGAGTGATGACATCAGGAAGGTCATCTATCTTGACGAGATCCAGGGTGGAGGTGGAGGCGAAGAGGAGAGCGACCAGCAGGAGCAGAGGAAGGAGGAAAAGAGCAAGTACCTCAGCGAGTCAGAGCTCAAGAACAAGCTCGAAAGCTACAAGGGGAGGATACCCGCAGTCGTTATCAGGGATCTCTACGAGCTTCTGAAGGGCAGGAGGGTCACGGAGGAGCAGGTCGAGAAGATCGTGCAGAACGTCGAAAAGAAGCTACGCGACAGGATCGACATTGATGTGGCAGACCTGTACAGCAAGATAGACCGGCTGGAGAAGCTTCTGGAAAAGTTGTCCAAATCTGGGCCTGTGCCGTCACACCAGGAAGCTCAGGTTCCGGACGTGTCACCAGCGCCTGAGGTCGAGGAGGTTGGCGGAGAGGTTCAGAGCGCTGATGTTGCCAAGGTTGAGGCTGAGGAGAGGGGGTTTGAAGACCTTGTAAGATCTGGTGGAGGCGAAAGTGTGGAGCAGGAAGAGAGAGGTAGGGGTTTCGGGTTTGGAGTGCCTGACATAAGACCACCGGCTCAGGCTCTCTCGCTGTCGAGGGAGCGGGCTCAGGCAGATCAGGTTTATCTCGACAGAATTCCGTCCAACACGAGGTCGATGATGTTTCTGCTGAAGTGGATCGAGTACATGATTGAGAGGGTCGGCTACAGCGGGCTTGAGGATGTGCTGGACTACTACGTGGACATAGGGTGGATTTCCGAGAGCATGATGTTCGACATTCTGAGGTATGCGAAGGGCATAAGGCTCTACCACGAGAGTTCGGACTGGAGGCCTGTGGGGTACATGAACGTTCAGGATCACATAATGTCCCTGCTCTTCATAGAGGCGCTGAAGACGGGCAGGATGAACAAGGAGATACTGCACGAGGTCGAGAGGCAGATATACAGGATAAAGAAGGGGGTAAGTGAGATAAATGGGCTTTAGCACCACCGCTGCATTCACAATAATTTTTGTGTTCAGTCTGGCGGTGTTCGGCCTCGTGTACAGCATAGCGAGCGACACGGCGAAAACCTACGTGAGCGAGCTCAGGGAGAAGAAGGACAGGATCGAAGCATCCTCCAACACCCGCATGGAGTTTCTGAGCGTGAGTGCGACAAATGCGACAGCGACGAGCCACAACCTCACCGTGGTTCTGAAGAACACGGGCACAACAACCCTGAACCTCGAGAACTTCGACCTGATAGTTGACGGGATAAAGTACGGCTTTGACTACAACAGGAGCAAGCTGTACCCCGAGACTGCGGTCGAGATAAACGCTTACTTCCTTCCCGGTGGAAATGGGACATCTCACAGGCTGAAGGTTGTGGCGGACAATGGATACGCGCTGTATACAACCTACGTGGTGACCTGAGATGGGATTCGGTGAGGTTGCCACACACCTGATCATCTTCATAACAGCGGTGATCATCGCCTCATCAGCATCAGCGGTGATGTTCATCACAGTCCAGAAGATCGCAATAGAGGCGAACGAGCAGGGGGAGAACCTCAAGAAGCTCGTGGGCACCGACTTCGAGATAATAAACGACCCTGTTAATGTTGTGTACAACTCAACGCTTGGAGCGTACATAATCTACCTGAAAAACACGGGGACTGAGGAGCTTTACACAACCAACAAGACCCTCACAGTCATGCTGAACGGAACAGTTGTGGACTTCACCTCGGACAAGGTCTCGATAAAGCCCGGAGAGACCGCGACGCTGTACGTCTACACCCCCCAGCTCAGCGGAGATGTGAGGCTCAGTGTGATATCGGATGTTGGTGTGAAGAAGACGTTCGAGTTCCAGGGGTGATCGGCAGTGGTATCCTTCTACTCAGTCCAGATCCAGAACGATGAGTTCCACAAGAAAATCGGAGGGGGGATCCCGAAGGGAACCCTTGGAGTCATAATCGGAGAGAGCGGGAGCGGAAAGAGCATAGTGTGTCAGAGGATGGTCTACGGCCTGCTCAAGAACGATGTTACCGTAACGTACCTCTCCACCCAGTTCACGACCGTCGATTTTGTGAAGCAGATGTCCAGTGTTGGTTATTCTGTGGAGAAGGAAATTATAGCTGGAAAGCTGAAGTTTTTTCCCGTTTATCCGCTGATAAGCCTGCCCAGAAAGAGGCAGGATTACGTTAACAGGCTGATCTCCGCAAAACACGTTTTTGATGCGGAGGTAATAATCATCGATTCACTCTCATCCCTTGTAAAATTCGACATCAACCCCGAATCGGCCATAGATCTTGTCGCATTTCTCAAGAGGATTTCCGCCACCGGAAGGTCGGTTATAGCCACCGCAGTTCCTGGGGAGATCGACGAAAGCGCCATGTTGGAGCTCGAAACCGCTTCAACATTCCTTGCCGAGTGCTCCCTGAAGAAGTTTGGCTCGGACGTGAAGAACATGATGACCATCAAGAAGTACAACCTCGCTCCGGGGCAGTACCAGAAGCAGATAGCCTTCAGGGTGGAGCCGAAGATAGGGCTTGTGGTCGAGATAGCAGCGGTGGCGTGATATGAAGGCAATAGTCAGCGACAGGCTGGACGTTGCCCTGAAGAGGAACCCTCACCTGAAGAGGTATCTGGACAGTTTCAGAAAGAGGGAGGGCACGATTCCCAACTTCGTCGTCCAGCTCTCGAGGGAGATGAAGTCCCTCCCGAGGCCGAACATAATCTACCCTGTAGGCGATCCCGTTTTCATTCACATCTACACCGACAGAGAGGGGAAGAAGCACTACATAGCAATAGAGCCGAGGCTGAGGAGGGAAGAGGAAGACAAGTTCAATGCGGTTCTCGACGCGATGCTCGAGCTCGCGCCATATGAGCCACCACCTGAGAGCGACGAGGAGATGGAGAGGCTGATAGACAAGCTCTTCGATCAGGTGGTGGAGGTTACCAGCGTGCGGAAGGACTACAAGAAGAGGAGCCGCTTCTCGCTGTCTTTCTCAAAAATCCCTCTCACGAGGGAGGAGGCCTACAACTTTCGCTACCTGATAAAGAGGGAGGTCGTTGGAACCGGGCCTTTGGAGCCACTAATCAGGGATCCGTACATCGAGGACATTCACGTAATTGGCCCGAAAAACACCCACATCGTCCACAAGATCTTCGACATGATGCCAACGAACATAGACTTCGGCGACGATCTGAAGATGGCGGAGTTCCTGAAGAACCTCGGAGAGAGGATGGGCAGGCCGGTCAGCGAGAAGGAGCCGATTGTCGATGGCTCCCTGCCAGACGGGAGCAGAATCAACATAATCTACTCCACAGACGTCAGCCTCAAGGGTCCGTCATTCACAATCAGGAAGTTCACAGCAGTGCCGATAAGCATCACCCAGCTCATCAACTGGGGAACCCTGAGCGCCGAGGTTGCAGCCTACCTCTGGCTCTGCCTGGAGTACGGGATGAGCATATGGGTCAGCGGTGAGACTGCGAGCGGAAAAACAACCACACTCAACGCCATGATCCCCTTCATCAAGCCCGACTCGAAGATTTACACTGCCGAGGACACTCCGGAGGTTCAGGTACCCCACGCGGTCTGGCAGCAGCTCAACACGAGGGAGAGGGGCGAGGCAGGAAAGGTGGATCTGTTCGACCTGCTGAGGGCTGCGCTGAGAAGCAGGCCCAACTACATCATAGTCGGAGAGATCAGAGGAAAGGAGGGTTCCATCGCGTTTCAGGCCATGCAGACCGGTCACCCTGTCCTCGCAACATTCCACGCTGGGAGTGTCAAGAAGCTCATACAGAGGCTGACGGGAGACCCGATCAACGTGCCGATAACCTTCATCGACAACCTCAACGTCGCACTCATCCAGCAGGCAGTGTACAGGAAGGGGCAGTTCCTGAGAAGGTGCCTCGTCGTTGAGGAGATTGAGGGGTACTATGAGGAGATCGGAGGGGTTGTGACGAGGTCGGTCTTTGAATGGGACAGCGTGAATGACGAGCATATCTTCAGGGGGCTTTACAACAGCTACATTCTGGAGAACAAGATCGCCCAGACTGCCGGCTATGAGGATCCAAGGGAGATCTACAACGAGCTCGAGCTGAGGGCGAGGATACTGAGCAGGATGGTTGAGGAGAAGATATTCGATTACTACGAGGTTGTTAGGATAATCTGGAACTTCTACAAGAAGGGAATAGAGGGGTTGCCTTTCAGGCTGTGATGGGCATGAACGTCAGACACCTTGGCATAAACGTGGAGAGGTACCTGAAGTTCATTCTGCTTCCATCCCTACTCGGTGCTCTCGTCCTGTTCTTCCTCATCTACTTCGTCCTCTACTCATCCCTCGAGTTTCTTGGAATGTTCAGGCTTCTCGTGCTGTTCGTTCCGCTCTTCCTCCTGCTCCCAGCCCTGCTCTACATCAAGATGGTCGAGGTGAGGATGAAGAACGAGATCGACAGCAACATACACTTCTACATAACCCACATGGGCGCCCTCTCCACTTCAGAAATCGACAGGAAGGAGCTCATGAAGATTCTCTCTGAGAGGAAGGAGTACAAGGCTCTGGCCGAGGAAACGAGAAAAATATTCCTGCTGATGGATAAGTGGAGGAGAAATCTCGCTCAGGCGTGTAGGTTCATAGCCAAGAGAACCCCGAGCAAGATATTCTCGGACTTCCTCGACAGGATGGCTCACGAGCTTGACAGCGGTGAGGACTTCAAGGAGTTCATCAAGAGGGAGCAGAAGGTTGTCATGGAGGATTTCGTAACCCTCTACAACGGCAAGATGTACAGCATAGACATCTTCAAGGAGATATACGTCTCGATAATTCTCTCTCTGAGCTTCTTTGCGGCATTTGCGATAATAATGCCTTTCCTCACGGGGATAAGCATAAAGTTCACCCTATACCTCATCATGATATTCTTCTTCATCGCCGAGATAGGAGTCATGATCTATCTGAAAGCGGTGGTGCCCGAAGACCCGCTCTGGCAGACCTCTGGAGAGTACACGATCGTCGACAGGAGGCTTTACAGACTGTTTGCCGTATCCATGGTTCTGTTCCTGATTGTCTTCACCGCCCTGCTCTTCGCCAACTACGTTTACGGCCTGATAAACCTGCCATTCATGTTCATAGTCGCCATCTCCATACTTCCGCTGCTCATTCCCGGATACGCGGCCAAGAAGGAGGAGAAGCTGATAATGGAGAAGGACAGAAACGCGCCGTCCTTCATAATGAGCCTCGGCGCGTCAGCATCTGCGAGAGGTGGCAACATACTCGAGAGCCTGAAGTACCTCACTACTCACGACTTCGGGGCGCTTACCGAGGACATCAGGGCACTCTACAGGAGACTGAACTCGAGGATAAACAAGCGGAGGGCATGGGAGAAGTTTGCGATCTCAACCAACAGCAACCTGATATACCGCTTCACTGACATGTTCGTCGAGGCGATCTCCCTCGGTGCGGAGCCAATAGATGTGGCTGAGATAGTCGCCGAGAATTTCATAACGATCAACAACCTGAGGAAGAGGAGGGCCCAGACGACCGGCTCATTCATCGGAATTGCCTACGGAGTCATAATCGGGATATCCTTTGCCCTCTACATATCATTCGGTGTTGTACAGTCCATGAACTCTCTGTACTCCTCTCTTGACATCCCGACCGAGATGATAGGCAACATCCTTCACATAGTTCCTCAGGAGGATCTCCACTTCGTCTCCAACCTTATCACACTTCTGATGCTCCTCCACGCGATCCTCTCAACCTTTGCGATCAAGATAATGGATGGCGGCAGGTTCATGGCCGGTCTCGTCCACACGGTCGGAATGATGTGGGTTGCGGCAATAAGCGGGTACATCAGCCAGCTTGCCATCACGTCGCTGCTGAACATCGGCGGAATTTGAGTTACATGTAGTATATGTTCTATATTTCGTAAAAGATATTATTTTTTCTTTCCTGTTATTTGTCATAATAATTAGGATAAGATTTTTGTATTGTGACTATTATAGTGATGATGGAGGGGTGAAAATGATCTCGTCGCCGCACATTCTGACAATAGATCCTCACATTCTCAGAAGCATAAACAAGAGCGTACTGAGACGGAAGGTCCTCTTTTACCTCTACAACATATATCCCAACTACGATTACCTCGCGAACATTTCCCGCATGATTCGAAGCGACCCGTCCAACGTTCTGGGCTGCATAAGGGGGATGGGGAACAGGTACAACGGATCGAGTTCGTTAATAGAGCTCGGACTCGTGGAGGTGGTCGAGAAGGAAGGTTTTAAATACTATCGAATTACTGATTTAGGAAGGAAGGTCGTGGAGTACGTCAAGAAGGTTTACGGAGAGGTCTGAATGATACAGATCCAGAAGAACACGCTGGACAAGTTCATGGACTTCTTTTATGGTTACTTAATATTAAAATCGTACATATTCAAGCTCAGGCTTCTCGAGGAGTATCCCAACAGGGATTACCTCGAGAAGTGGGAGTCATACCTCTCCGATGTCGATTTTGGCACCCTCCTTGAGAACGCATGCAGCTACATGAAGGAGGAGGTGGACGGCAGGATACTTGACATAGCCGACGCTATGGAGAGAGCCTCCTACTACGCCCTGATCCACCCCCAGCACCCAAACATAACCCTTGGATTCGTCAAGGACGCAGATCTGTGGAACCTCTGGCTCGAGTACGGGATATACAGGTACGCAAGGGAGCTCATTCTCGAGGTGGCGGACATAGGTGCCGGTGACAAGGTGGTCGACCTCGGGTGTGGCAGCGCATCCCCGGCTTTTTACTCCGAGGCCGTGGGAAGCTCCGGGTACTACGTGGGAGTAGACTACTCAAAGCCACTGCTGAAAATTGCGGAGAAAAACTGCGAGGAGAGGGGGCTGAAGGACAGGGTGAGGCTCAATCAGGGTTATGCCGACTCGAAGATGGACTTCAGCAGGAAGTATGACGTCGTGATCCTTTCGAGCATTCTGGAGTACAGCGACCCGAAGTCCGTCCTCAGGAACGCCATCAACGCAGTCGGGTCGTCGGGGCGGATTGTGGTGTTCTCTGAGCTGTTCACAGACCTACAGCCAGAGAGGGTGAGGCTCTTCGACCTCTACTACTCCCTGATACCGAACTTCAGGGGCTTCCTGAGCGTCGGGGAGATCACGCTGGAACTCGACAGGCTCGGTGTCCTGTACACCGTCAAAGGGTACGGGAACCACGTGATGGTCATCGAGGTTGGGGAGTGACCGTTCTTTAAAAAAGTTTAAATACCGCCCTCCATCATGCGTTTTCAGGTGATAGCTATGGCAGAGGAGGCAGTAGTGTTTGTGGGTTCAAAGCCGGTTATGAACTACGTGCTCGCGACTCTGACCCAGCTGAACGAGGGTGCGAGCAAGGTCGTCATCAAGGCGAGGGGCAAGGCGATCAGCAGGGCTGTCGACGTGGCAGAGATCGTCAGGAACAGGTTCATGCCGAACGTCAAGGTTGAGAGCATAAAGATCGACACTGAGGAGCTCGAGAGCGAGCAGGGAAGGATCGTAAACGTCTCCACAATTGAGATTGAGCTCGTTAAGGAGTAATCCAATTATTTTCTCTCTTCTCTTCTGAAGGCCCAATCAGTTTTGAATCAATCTGGCTGTACATGTTGTCATTCTGTTTTTGAAAAAAGATATATCGCAACTTTTTTAAAGCGTGTTACTGATGTGCCTAATCGTTATTAAAAAATAACAAGGAGGTGTGGAAACACATGCACATTCCAGACGGGTACCTTGACATGAGCATCGCTGTGCTGATGTGGGTTCTAACTGCCGCCGTTCTCGGCTACTCCCTGGAAAGGCTGTCCCAGGAGAAGGTAAACACCGCAATGCTCGGTGTTGTTGCCGCAGCCATATTCGCCGCTCAGATGCTGAACTGGCCCATTCCCGGAGGCACATCGGCTCACTTCGTAGGCGGTGCGCTTGCCGGAATCCTTCTCGGCCCGTATGCTGGAAGCGTAGCGATGGCGTCAGTTCTTGTGGTTCAGGCCCTGATATATGGAGACGGAGGACTCATTGCACTTGGTGCGAACCTATGGAATATGGCTGTCGTTAACGTGTTTGTGGGCTGGTATGCCTACAAGGCTCTTGAGAGGGTCAACAGGTTCGCGGCCGCGTTTGTAGCAGGATGGCTCGGCATAACGCTTGCAGCAATGTTTGCAGGTCTTGAGATTGGACTCTCAACGGCGTTCAAGTACAACGCAGTAGTTGCAGTCTCAGCGATGGGCTTCTGGCACGGAATCCTCGGGCTGATTGAGGGACTCATCACTGCCGGAGTTGTCAGCTACGTCTACTCCCACAGACCTGAGCTTGAGGTCAGCGAGGTCAGCAAGAAGCCCCTTGTTGCGATAGCGCTGATGATCCTCCTCTCGCCGGTCTTCGCATATCTTGCGGAGCTTGTTCACTACGCAGAACCTCTCGAGAACGTGGCTGAGGAGATGGGGCTGCACGACACCCAGACGTACACGGGCATATTTCCAGACTACACGATTCCGGGCCTCAACGACTACCTCGGCACCCTGATCTCCGGGGCGATAGGGGTGGCAATCTTTTTGTCCGTAGCGATGATGAGAAGACATGCACCTACTAATTGAGAAGACCATCAAAGAGGCTACCGAGTACTTTCACAATTTTTTCATTCACGAGTACACAAAGAACACCTACCTGCACTCCGTCGATCCTGCGGTGAAGCTCATCGGCACGCTCGTGTTCATACTCCTCTCGATAACGACCTTCAATCCGGAGAGGGTTCTGCTCACCGTTCTTGCAGTCTACTTCCTCGCTTTCAACGTGGGGATCAGCCTCAGGCTGCTCGTGAAGAGGAGCTCCCTTTTTACCATATTCTCGTTCATAATCGTGCTCCCCGTCTCCATATACGAGAGAAATCTGGAGTACGCGCTCATATTCCCGCTCAGGGTTTTCTCGTCCATATCCGCGCTTCAGCTCTTCATACTGACCACCAAGTTCAACGAGGCGATGTACGCGCTGAAGAGACTGAGGGTGCCGAAGATAATGCTGGACATCGTATGGCTGACCTACAGGTACACAGTGGTGATGTTCAGAGACCTGCTGGACATAATGCTCGCGAGAGAGGCGAGGAGGATGAGGAAGGGCAGCCACCTCGAGATGTTCAGGGTTGGTGGGAAGTCGCTGGGCCTCTTCTTCCTGAGGAGCTTTGAGAAGGCAGAAATGATAGAGCTGGCCATGGCGTCGAGGGGAAGGGAGGTCGTGTATTCGGGTAGCTATGACAGGGGTTACTTTTATCTTGTCTACGTTCTGGCAATAACCGGATGGTGGGTGATGCTTTGATCTCCGGGAAGAACATCTCCTACACCTATCCAGACGGAACCCTCGGGTTCAGCACGCTCAGCTTGGAAATCAGCAGGGGAGAGAAGGTGGCCCTCCTCGGCCCCAATGGCTGCGGTAAATCAACGCTCATGCTCGTCCTCTCCGGGCTGCTGAAGCCAACAACTGGGACTGTTCTGATTGATGGGCAGAGAGTTGAGGACGTAATAGACACGATCCGCAGGAGGGTGGGGTTCGTCTTTCAGGATCCGGACATATTCCTGTTCAACCCCACGGTTGAGGATGAGCTGAAATACGCTCTCCTGCAGCTCGGGTATAGTCAGAGGGGGATCGAGGAGAGGGTCAGCAGGTATGCGAGAGAGTTTGGGCTTGAGAGCGTGCTGAAGAAGCCCCCCTTCAGGCTCAGCGGAGGGGAGAAGAAGAGGGTGGAGATCGCGAGCGTCCTGATCTACGAGCCCGAGATCCTCTTTCTCGACGAGCCAACAGCCAACGTGGATGGGAAGACGAGGAGGAAGGTGATAGAGATTCTGAGGGAGTATGAGGGGACGATGGTGCTCTCAACACACGAGATGGACATCGCCGAAAAGCTCGCCGACAGGGTTGTGGTAATGAGCCTCGAGAAGAAAATCGTCTATGACGGGGGCAAGGAGGTTCTCGAGGACAGGTCATTTCTGGAGGAAGTAGGGGTGCTCTGACTTCATGAACTCCCGCAGGAATGACGTGGCGAAGCACCCCTTGGGTAGGAAGAACTCGAAGACAACTCTGCTCTCCACAACATCGTGCCTGAACTCTTCAAAGCTGAACGGTATCTCAGCGGTTCTGTAGCTGCCCCTTGAGGAGAACTCAGGATAATCGCCCTTGAACATCTGAAGCTCCACGCCCTCCTGATCGAGAATCTCCTTCAGCACTTTTCCGCTCCACCCTGAGAGTTCGGTCTCGTATCCGGGGAGAGGCAGTGCGAGGTACGCATAGCCCTTCCCTGCCAGAAATCTGATTCGCCTGATGTTGAACTCGCTCACCTTTGAGAACTCCTCGGAGCTCACAACATGCTTGCCCTTCACAGCCCTGAAGTCGGAGTGGTCGTTTACGTCTATCTCCCTCAGAGTCCCGAACTCCTCGATTCTTCTGGACAGCAGGAGGTTGAAGAGGTAGGACTGGTAGGCGTGGATGAACATGAGCTTGAGAGTTTTTGGAAGCGATAGCAATGCCTGAAGCTCGGTTTTCCCCTCCCTCAGCTTCTGCAGGAGTGTCCTCTCGTATATGAGGTGCTTTGGAAGCTCTCTTAGTCCGAGGACTGGGTCTCTCTCGCTCCACAGCTCTTCCCTGATCTTCGAGACCTCCTCGTCCTCGAGCTCTGAGGGCTTTGCCACGTACGTCCAGAAAGCTTCGCTGTAGTCCTTCAGGACTATCAGCTTCCCCACCTCGTGAGTTATCAGCCTGAGCGTCCCGAACCTCTGGAGGCCGAAGAAGTTTGGAATGCCCTTCTCCCTGAGCTCGTCCGCGATTCCCTCAATCCTATCCGGGTGCTCCGCATCCTCCACCACCACGGTAAACCTGTTCCCGATCAGGTCTCCGAGGTCGATCCTCCTGTTTGTCCACCCGAGAACCTCGATCTCAGCGTCCTTCAGCCTGACCTCCTCAAGCCTCTTCAGAATCTTCTCATCAGCGTTCGAGATGGTGAAGTGCTGGATCGTCACGGCTCTCTTGTCCTTGGTTCCCGCAAAGCCGATCCTCTTCCTGCTTATCTCCAGCAGGTTGGACAGCACCCTCGCGAAATTGAGGGTGTCCCAGTTCCTCTTCCTGACCCTTATGACGAGGTTTCTGCCAGAATCAGAAAGCCTGATGTCCAGTACCTCCTCTACCCTGAAGTCCTCGTCCCTCTCCTTTATCCTTCCACCAATCCCGGGGGTTGAGGTTATGTACCTCCCTATGCCGACCTTTCTCTCAATCTCCGCCAAAGAAGGCGTCAAGCGTGAGATCTTTACCCTTTCTTGCATGCTTACCCTTCCTCTGCCTGTCCTCCTTATCCTCCCTCTTTTCGGGCTCTTCCTCTTCAGTCTCCTTTACCGCTTCCCCTTCTTTCTCCTCTTCAGTCCTCGGCTCTTCCGCCTCTTCAAACCCAGAGAGGAAGCTCTCATCCTCAATTCTGTGGAGCCTGTGCTTCTCTATGAAGTCGTGCAGCTCCTTGGCCCTCTCCTTTCCAACCAGAAACTCGAGCTCCTCTTGGGAGAGGGTGTAGAACGCGGCTATCTCAGCTGCCTTCTCTACCTCGAGAGAGGAGAGCAGGTTCTTCAGATAGGGGAGAAACTCTATGGCCTTCCTCGAGGACATGTGGGAGTACTTGCCCACCTTCTTCAGCACCCTCCTGTAGATCTCCCTCCTGCTCCTTGCATACGCGAGCTTCTGCCAGAGCGATGGGGGTCGGTATCTGGTGAACCCCCTGACGGGCTCGGACTTGACCTGCTGCACCCCGGTGGTCATGAGGTACGTGGCGTACTTCCAGAGCCTGTAGAACTGCCTCCTCCTGACTCTCCCGAGGAAAACGTCCGCGTCGGACAGAACTCTGTAGGCTGCATAGAGCGTCTCGTCCCTGTACTCGAGGGGCAGGTTCTCGTCCACCCACATTATCAGGTCGTCCGGGCTCTCGTCGAGGAGCATCGCGTCGCCGTGAGCGGGAATCTTGGTCTTGAAGATCTTCTGCATGACCTTGAAGACGTCCGTCTCCTGAGTCCTCTTGCCCACAACCACGTCCTCCGGCCTTATGACATCCTTGCCCTCAGCGATTGCCTGCAGGTCGTTTATCGCCGCCCTCAGATCTCCTCCAGCGTTCTCGGCTATCAGCTTTAGCACCTCTCTGTCGCACCTTATGCCCTCACTCTGGCAGATCCTCTCCAGAACCTTCACTATCTGGTTCTTGTTCAGCCTCTTGAAGGTGATCATGATTGTGTTCTTCCTGAGCTCCGATGACAGGTTGTACGGCTCGTTGGCTATCAGGATCATGGGCTGGGGAGGCTTTTTCTTGATTATCTTCAGAAGCGCAGACTCTCCGCCCACATCCTCCTTTTTGTGGATGTTGTCCACCTCATCGAGGATTATGAGCTTCAGCTTCCCCTCACGCGACGTGAGGAACTCCCCCTCGTCGCTTATCGTCTCGTTGAAGGCCCCTTCGCCGACGATTCTGTAGATGATGTTCCAGCTCCTCTGGTCGCTTGCATTCAGCTCCACAACCTCCCAGCCCATCGTGTTTGCCAGAGCTATCGCGAGGGACGTTTTGCCCACTCCTGGAGGGCCTGCGAGCAGCAACGGCTTCTGCCTCACCCCCTTCTTCCAGCCCTCCGCCCACGTCAGAACGTTCTGTATTATCGTCTTGTCGGCCACAACATCCTTGATCGTCTTCGGCCTGTACTTCTCGACCCACAGCATTCAGGCATTCCTTTCTCTTAGGGCATTATAAGGGTTTGTGCTCGACGAAAAGTATTTATTATGTTTGAGCAATTGTTCAAATATGGTAAAAAAGGCACCGGTCTGCGAGGGCGGGAAGACGGGAGAGTACATAGAGGACGTCATCTCATCCCTCCCGTCAGACGAGAGCATCGTTGAGCTCGCCGAGTTCCTCGAGGCCTTTGCCGATTCCACGAGAATCAAGATCCTGCTTGCCCTGTCAAGGCACGAGCTCTGCACGTGTGATCTTTCAGCAATAACTGGCATCTCCGTCTCGGCAGTCTCTCACCAGCTCAGGGTTCTCAGGGACAAGAAGCTGGTGAAGTACAGGAGGGAGGGCAGGAACGTGTACTACAGCCTCGACGATGAGCACGTGGCGGACATCCTCAGGACAGCGATCGAGCATGTGAGCGAGGTGAGGAAATGAGGAAGTACCGCCTCAAGAACCTCGACTGTGCGAGCTGTGCTGTGAAGATAGAGGAGGAGCTGAAGAAGCAGGACGGCGTGAGGTTTGCGATGGTGAACTTCGCCACATCAGAGCTGATTGTCGACGCAGAGAACAAGGAGAAGGTGGTTGAGGCAGTTAAGAGGGTTGAGCCGGATGTGGATGTGGAGGAGGTATGGGACGATCACGATCATGAGGGTGCGAATGCGAGAGAGATCGTGCCGATCCTGATATCCGGTTTGCTCTTTGTCGCTGGCCTGCTCCTTGGAGAGTCCCTCCACTCAACTCCCGTCCTTGAGTATGGGCTCTTCCTGACCGCATACCTCGTGGCCGGGTGGAGGGTGCTCAGGAAGGCTGCCGGCAATCTGGCAAGGGGGAAGGTGTTCGACGAGAACTTCCTGATGACCATCGCGACCTTAGGTGCGATAGCGATACACGAGATGCCCGAAGCTGTGGGTGTTATGCTCTTCTTCAGGGTCGGAGAGTTCTTTCAGGATCTGGCCGTCGGAAGGTCGAGGAGATCCATCAAGGCTCTGCTGGAGATAAAGCCCACCTACGCGAACCTCAAGGTGAACGGGGAGGTTGTGAGGGTCAGACCGGAGGATGTAAGCGTTGGAGACGTCATAGTCGTGAAGCCCGGTGAGAGGATCCCTCTGGACGGTGTGATCGTCAAGGGCTCGACGGTCGTTGACGCCTCGGCTTTAACGGGAGAGTCCGTGCCAAGGAGCGTTGAGGAGGGCAGCGAGGTTCTGTCGGGAATGGTGAACTTAAGCGGGCTGATAGAGGTCAGGGTGACGAGGCCCTTCAGGGACTCAGCGGTCTCGAAGATTCTCCAGCTCGTGGAGGAGGCATCCGGCAGGAAGGCCAAGGCTGAGAGGTTCATCACGAGGTTCGCCCGCTACTACACTCCTGCTGTAATCGCTCTCGCCGGTATGGTGGCAGTACTGCCGCCGGTTCTCACGGGCTCGCCGTTCGAGCCCTGGATCTACCGTGCCCTTGTTCTGCTTGTCATCTCGTGCCCGTGTGCGCTCGTCCTCTCAGTCCCCCTGAGCTACTTCGCCTCAATCGGGCGTTCCGCGAGGGAGGAGGTGCTGATCAAGGGTGCAAACTTCGTTGACGTCTTGAACTCAACGGAGATCGTGGCGTTCGACAAGACAGGAACCCTGACAAAGGGAAAGTTCAGCGTCTCAAAGATCGTGCCAAAGAACGGGTTCAGCGAGGACGAGGTTCTGATGCTTGCCGCTGTTGCTGAGGTTAACTCCAACCACCCGATCGCGAGGTCAATTGTGGAGGCGCTTGGGGAGAGAATGGAGGCCATGGAACCGGAGAGCTACAGGGAGATCTCGGGGAGGGGTGTCATCGCCAAGGTTGACGGGAAGGAGATTGTGGTGGGCAACGACGCGCTCATGCACGAGCTCGGAATAGAGCACGACTCGTGCGACGTTGGTGGTACTGCTGTCCACGTGGGCGTGGATGGGAGATATGCGGGCTACATAGTCGTTGAGGACGAGGTCAAGGAGGATGCGGAGAGGGCTGTGAGGGAGCTGAAGGAGCTCGGCTGCAGGGTCGTCATGGTTACCGGAGACAGCGAGGAGGTGGCGAGAAGGGTTGCGGAGAGGCTCGGGATTGACGAGTATCACGCGGAACTCCTACCCGAGGGGAAGGTTTCGGTCGTCGAGGGGCTGAAGAAGAATGGCAAAGTCGCATTTGCCGGAGATGGGATAAACGACGCTCCTGTAATAGCGGCAGCAGACGTTGGAATTGCTATGGGCGGACTTGGCAGCGACGCGAGCATAGACGTTGCCGATGTGGTGATAATGGACGACATGCCCTCGAAGGTTCCGCGCTCGATAGCGTTCGCCAGAAGAACCCAGAGGATCGTCTGGCAGAACATAGGGTTTGCACTCGCAGTCAAGGGGTTCTTCATAGCCCTCGGGTCTGTCGGAATTGCGACGATGTGGGAGGCGGTCATCGCGGATGTTGGGGTTACTCTCATCGCCGTTCTCAACGCCATGAGGCTTCTGAGGTGAACGCTTTCTACTTCTCCACAGTTAACCACGTTAATTTTATAAAGTGACAGCTGTTGTAATGAACATGCCTTACAGGTTCAATTTCACAGAGTTCAAGAAAAAAAAGCTCGAGGAGAGGGACGAGGCCTACGACTACTACTGCAAGTGCGATTTTGAGGGAGAGATGGAGCTGTATACCGAAGGCGAGCTGAAGGATCACTCACACTTTCTGAAAATTCTCGGCAACCCGCTCAGGCTTCAGATTCTGAAGATACTCTCCCATGCCGAGTTCTGCGTCTGTGCGATTTCCGAGATCCTCGGGCAGCAGCAGACCCTCGTAAGCCACCACCTCAGCAAGCTCAAGTCTGCAGGAATAGTTGAGGAGAGGCAGGAGGGGAAGTACAGGATATACTCGATCAGGGACAAAAGAGTAAAACAGATTCTCGCAACTCTTGTTGATGGAAGCTGATCACTTTTTCTGCTCCAAGTGCAGGAGGCTGAAGAGCAGGTGCATCTGCTCGAGGAAGAGCGTAAGGCAGAGGAACCTTGAGCTTTTTGAGGAGAGGTGCAGGGATGAGGAGCTCAGACCTCTGTTCGAGATAGACCACGAGGTCGTCTTCTTCCTGAGGAACAGGTATGGTGGGGGAGATTTAGCCGAAATTCCATCCGAAATCCCTGAGCCCCTCAAGAGGGCTTTGGCTGAGAGGGGCATCGAGAGGCTGTACGGCTTTCAGAGGGAGGCCATTCTCCAGATATTGAGCGGGAAGGATGTGGTCATCGTCGCTCCGACGGGTGCGGGGAAAACAGAGGCCTTTCTGATTCCAGCCATCCAGATCCTTCAGAATGGTGGAAAGGGGGCGATAGTGTACCCGACAAAGGCCCTCGCGAGGGATCAGCTGGAAAAGATCAGGTTCTACGCGAGCAGAGCCGGAATCAGGGTTGCGAAGTTTGACGGGGACTCGGACTTCAGGGAAAGGAGGGAGGTGCTCTCCGGAAGGGCAGACCTGATCCTCACCAACCCCGACATGCTCGACTACCACCTGCGAAACACGCCGGAGTTCAGAGAGTTCGTTGAGCATCTCAGGGTCATGGTTTTTGACGAGCTCCACAGCTACTCGGGACTGCTCGGCACCAACATCTACTGGCTCATGAGAAGGATTGAAAGGTTCTCCAGCCCACAAATAGTCGCGTGCTCTGCCACAATAGCAAACCCCGGCGAGTTTGCCGGGCAGCTATTCGAGAGAGAGTTTAGGGTCGTCAGCTACGGCGAATCCTTGGGAGAGAGGAACGTGGTCATGGTTTACGGAAACCTCTACTCTGCGATTAGAGACCTCGTGATGAGGCTTAAGGACAGGAAGGTGCTTGTGTTCGGGAACAGCTACAGGACTGTCGAAACGCTCGCGTGGATTCTTGAGAGAGAGGGTGTGAGGGTAGGGGTGCACAAAGCCGGCCTGCCGAGGAGTGTGAGGGAGAGGGTTGAGAGGGACTTCAGGGAGGGGAGGCTGAGGGTCCTCGTATCCACGTCAACCCTCGAGCTCGGGATAGACATAGGTGATGTGGACGTCGTGATAAGCGAGCTCGTCCCCTACCCATACTTCGTCCAGAGGATGGGGAGATCTGGAAGGAGGAAGGGGAAGAGCGTCGGCGTTGTGGTGATGAGGGATGAGGACTCGATAGCGAACTACTACAGGAGGCACCCCGAGGAGTACTTCAGCGAGAGGCTCTACTGCTACGTGGAGAGGGACAATGAGGTTGTTAAGAGGCACCACATACTTTCGATGGCAAGGGAGATGCCGATAGTCAAGGGCGAGATTGAGGATGAGGAGGTCGAGAGGCTTGCGGAGGAGGGGAGCCTCATTGACGCGGGGGACTTCTACATAGCCGGCGATATTCAGACGAGGTTCAGCATGAGGGGCATAGGTGGGAGGGTCAGGATGATCCATCAGGACAGGGTTATCGGGGAGCGCAGCCTGCCTGTTGCAGTGAAAGAGCTTCACCCCGGTGCCATCGTCATCCACAACCGCAGGAAGTACAGGGTCAAGAACCTCGACCTTGATGAGATGGTGGCTCACCTCGAGGAGGTGGGTGGGGAGGAGTTCACGACCCCCCTCTACACGGCCATTCCATCAATCAGGAGGGTGATCGAGCGGAAAAGCAGCCCGGTGGAGATGGCGTACTGCGACATGGACATAACGATCTTCGTGACGGGTTATGTGGTGAGAAATCCGTTTGACGAGAAGTTCAGGAAGGTGAACTATCTCGACAGGCCGGTAAGCTACACCTTCAGGACGAAGGGCTTCGTGCTCGCCAGCCCGTTTCCGGACGAGGGTGATGGGGAGGAATACTACGCGGGCTCGTTTCACGCCCTCGAGCACGTCATAATCGAGGCGAGCGATGGCATAACAGGCGGGGGGAGCATGCACATGGGGGGCATATCCACGCCCGACGGCTACATATTCGTCTACGACTCAACAGAGGGAGGAAACGGGTTGAGCAGACTCCTCTTCGGCAGGATAGAGAGGGCCGTGGAGATTGCCCTCGACGTCATGGAGAACTGCGAGTGTGGTAGGGAGGACGGGTGCCCCAAGTGCACGTACAGCTACCAGTGCGGCAACAACAACCAGCCTCTGAACAGGACTGGCGCGATTGACGTTGCGAGAAAGACTCTTTCGAGAAGGGTCAGGAAGGCGGAGCTGTCAGCCTTCGAGGAAACGAGGGACTTCGTCTACTACCCGTAAAAAGAAATTGAAAGAAGGGTTTATGCCTCGACCTCTTCTGAACCGAAGGCCGACTCGTAAACGAGCTCTATCACGTCCATCACTGACATCCTGTCGTCCAGCTTCTCCATCTTCACTCCGTCCTCGAGCATAATCATGCAGAACGGGCATGCAACAGCCAGAACATCTGCTCCAGTCTCCCCAGCCTCTCTCGCCCTGATGTTGTTTGGCCTGTCCTCTCCGGGGTACTCCCTGACCAGATTTCCTCCACCGCCACCGCAGCAGAAGGCCCTCTCCCTGTTCCTCGGCATCTCCACGAGCTCAAGTCCCGGAATTGCCCTGAGTATCTCCCTCGGTAGCTCGTACATGCCGTTGTACCTCCCGAGGTAGCACGGGTCATGAAACGTGACCTTCCTGTTCACGGGGTTCTTCAGCTTGAGCCTCCCGTCCTTAATTGCTTCGTAGATTATCTCGAGGATGAACTTCGCCTCTATCTCCTTGTACTCGTTCTTGAACGTGTTGTAGCAGTGCGGCGAGGTGGCGAAGACTTTCTCAACCCCGTACTTTTCGAATGTTGCAACGTTCTCCTCCTTGAGAACCTGGAACAGGCCCTCTTCTCCGACCCTCCTGACATCGTTTCCGCAGCAGCCCTCCTCCCTGCCGAGTATCGCGTAGCTCACGCCGATCTCGTTGAGGATCCTGACGAGCTTCTTCGCGACCTCCTTGTTCCTGTTGTCGAACGCGTGGCCACAGCCAACCCACCAGAGCCACTCGAACTCCGAATCCTTCGCCCTCGGCACATCAACGTCCTTGGCCCACGCATCCCTCTTGTACTTCGCCTCGCCCCACGGGTTCTTCTGCTTCTGCACGTTGGTCAGAAAGTCCCTGATGTCCGGCGGCGCTTCTCCGCTCTCGACTATGCCCCTCCTCATCTCTCCGATTATCTCCATCTGCTCAACGTAAACAGGGCACATCTCCATGCACGCCCTGCAGGTTGTGCACGCCCAGACAGCCTCCATGTCGAGAACTGTGTCGAGGAGCAGCACGTCCTCGCTCTTTGGCCTTCCGAGCATGTCGAAATTCTCGTCCAAGGTCTTCCTGATGTTCTGCATGAGGTACATTGGCGAAAGGGTTGTGCCCGAGTTTGCTGCTGGACACATGTCTTGGCACCTTCCGCACCTCATGCACGCGAGGCTCGAGAGCATGTCCCTCCACTGCAGATCCTTTGGCTCAATCACCCCCATGTACTCCTCATCCTCAACGCTCCTCGCAGCAGCCCCTCTCTCGCTCCTCGTGAGTATGTTGAGCGGCGCTGCAATAACGTGCGCGAGCTTCGTGTAGGGTATCAGGGCAATGAACATGAGCGCGAGCAGCGAGTGCAGGCTCCAGAGCGTTCTGTAGGCTGCGAGGTCAAAGGGGAGCAGCTTGGATATTGCCTCGCCTATTATGGCGGTGTAGGCGGGCATGCCGCTTGCGAGCCTGAAACCCTCAACCAGAAATCCGAGCACGGTGATGGTCAGCAGTAGCGCGAGAACTCCACCATCATCCTTGGCATACGGCCACGGCTTCGAGAACCTGCTCGGCTTCGCGACATACCTGTTGAGAACCGCCATTATCAGACCGATGAGCAGTGCCAGACCGGCGAGATCCATCAGCGCCTCGTGGATCAGGTAGAACGTGCCCCTGAAGAACGAGGAGTTTATGTCTGCGGCAATCGTCAGAATGAGCGTACCTATTGTGAGGACTATGAAGCCCCAAAGAATGAGCACGTGCATTACTCCCATCTGCGCCTCTCTCAGGTAGAGCCTCACGAAGAGTATTCCGTCCCTGATCAGGTACCACATCCTTTTTCCGAAGTTGTCGAACCTGTCCTCGTCGTTTCTGCCCGTCTTCAGTATCCTGTACCACCTGTACGCCCCTATCAGGAAGATTATCGTCGCTATCAGGAACAGTCCGTAATGGAGGTAGTAAGGCAGTGATTTCCCAATTCCCCACAGCAATTCCCTCGTTGGAGTCGCCAAAGCAATCACCTCCAGCAAATTGACTAAACCGGAAATTTACTGAAAGGTGATTCAACAAATATTAATAATTTTCTCTTTAAATTGGCCAAAAAGCCCGGAAAAGGGAAATTTTTTAAAAACGGAGAAATTTGTAAGGATTTTTAATAAAAAATCACTCCTCGACAAGAACGGCGTTAATTATGCCCTCCTGCCCGGGGCGGTTGGTAACGATCGCCTTCCCAAGAGAGGTCTCGATGACAGCGCCCTTGGTTATCACGTTCCTTCTGGCGAAGTGGATGTGAGCCTTGTTCTCAACGACCGTCTTTATCTCAGCCCTGACGACCTTCTTCTGTGAGGGTATGTACACGTTGGCGTACTGATCCCTGAAGAGCCTTATCTTGTAGTTTCCGCCCCTGACCCTGATCTTCTTTATCTTCCTCTCTCCGATGAGCGTCTCGATGTACTCCCTGCCGAGCTCATACTTCCTCTTCTTCCTGAATCTCCTGTAGAGCTTTCCGGTGTACTTCCTCTTACTCCTTCCCTGCCAGATCACAGTGACACCTCCTGTTAGTCTGGAGAGTCCAGTCTATTTAAATAGTTTATGCCCTACACGTACTTTCTGACGAATATCTCCGGATACGCAAGCGGGGTTATGTGGTACTGCATCAGCACGCCTATCATGTCCCCTCTGAGTATTTCTCCGTCGAAGGGGGAGAGGATTACTGCCGAGTCAATCACCCTGTCCTCCTCGACGAAGCCCTGCCTCTCGAACTCGACGTCTATTGTTATCCCGTAGGCATGTCCCTTCCCGCTCATTGGCTGGATTATTGAGCCAGCGGGAACGTCTATCTTCTCTATCTCTATTTTCTCGGGCTTGTTGGTCTGAACCCTCTTCGTCTCCGCCGCGATTATGGGCTTCAGGTATCCAACGGAGCTCCTCCTGAAGACGAAGGGCCTGTGCTCGAACTCGACCCTCCTTATTCCCTCTCCGCTCCTCAGGACAACATTGCCCCTGCTCCTCTCGGTCAGGAACGGCGTTAGCCTCGCGACCATCTCCCCAACTCCAACAGCGTAGATGTTCAGCACACCTATGACATCTCCCTTCCTGACCTCTCCCTCCTCCGTTGGCATCAGCAGGGCGTGGGTGACGAGCTTCTTCTCCTCAATCTTCCTCGGCCTTCCCGGGGCGTATATGTCGAGGACCGTTCCAAATGGAGTGCGGTATCCGTAGAGGGGGACAGGAATAGTGTTTGGCGGAAGCTCTATGGCCCTTATCTTGACAAGCCTCGCATCTCCGGGGATGAGCTTCACGTCCTCGTCGGCAACCATCATCCTCCACTCTCCGAGGTTCCAGCGGGAGTACCACGTCTCCTTAACCCTCACTTTCTCCCTGACTATCTCATCCCCCTCCCTGAAAACGACGTTACCCTCAACATCCTCAAGCCTCGGCTTCACGTCAGGAGCCCTTATGAACTCCTGCTCATCCGGACTTCCGACGTTTATCGGGTAGACCTTTATCACGCCGATTATGTCCCCCCTCTCCACGAATCCGTCGTCAATCGAGTAGAAGAGGACGTGCGTCACCTCTCTCGTCTCCTCAACTTTCTTGATCTCCGAGGGAACTATGTCGAGGGTCGTTCCGAGAGCGTGCCTCATGATTGAGAGCGGGGCGATTGTGCTTTTCGGAGGGAGGTGCAGCTTTCTGACCCTTATGATTTCCAGAGTGTTTTTCCTGACCTCCACACTTTCATCGGCTATGAGCACTTTCCAGTAAGCCTGACCGGCGCTCTTGAAAATCGCGTTCTTGAATGACAGCTCCCCTCTTTCCGGAATCTTTTTGTCAATGTCTCTGAAGTAGGCAATTCCGCATCGCATGATGTATTCATAACAATTAAATGTTATAAATTTTTCTGGCTTTTGACGGCATCTTTTAAATAGCCATGCTCAGAAGATTCTGGTGGCGATGATGAAAGGGCCCCGCTGAAAGCGATGATGAGGGTCTTGAGTGCTGAGCCATCTTAAATGCTTAATAGTTATGAAAAAGCTTTATATTGACAGTAACACAGTAAATACCATGGACAAAAGCGGCAAAATAAAGCTCCTTATCGGCGTATCGCTGATTGCGTTTTCCATACTCGTTATAGTGTCTTTCAACCAAGGCATAAGCCCCTATCTCACGGTAACCCAGGTGATGGAAAAGGGATACGCTGAAAACGTTCAGGTCAACGGCACGATAGTTCCCAACTCGACCGTGTATTTCTTTGAGAACAACACGAGGGTGTTCAAGCTCACCGACGGTAAAAACACGATCGTCGTCAAGTACACGGGCGCGGTCTCAAACTATCAGGAGGGGATTCCTGCTGTTGTTAAGGGCGATTACAGGGACGGTGTGTTTTACGCCGAAGAGCTTTTGCTCAAGTGTCCGAGCAAGTACCAGGTGGGTGAGAACAAAGAGGTGAGCTGATGGACATCGGCTACCTGCTCGCAGTTCTCGCCTTCGTTGCCAGCGTGTACTCTGCCTACAGCTTTTACGGTTCCATCACCTCGAAGGGAAAGCGAGCGAGAAGGCTCGCGCTGAACGGTGAGAGGACGGTTTACGCGTACACAGTCCTCGTCGCGCTGGCCTACCTCCTCCTCACCTACTACTTCATCGTCAGGGACTTCAACGTCAAGTACGTCTACAGCTACTCAGACACACACCTGAACCTCGCCTATACGATAAGCGCCGTCTGGGCCGGCAGGGAAGGTTCCCTCCTCCTCTGGATCCTCTTCCTCTCGATACTCAACGTCCTCTTTCTGAAGGTCGAAAAAAAGGACAGGCTCTCCGCCATGACGCTCGCGATCTCAAGCGGAGTCGCCTCGTTTTTCCTCCTTGTTCTCCTGACGTTTTCAAACCCCTTTTACAGGTGGGAGTACTTCCCGCATGAGGGTTACGGGCTCAACCCGCTGCTGAGAACTCCTGAGATGGCCCTGCACCCGCCCACGGTCTTTCTCGGTTATGCTGGAGCAACTCTTCCATTCGCCCTCGCCATCGCCTCCGCGTACCTGAAGTCTGAGGGGTGGCACCTGAGGGCGAGGCTCTGGGCGCTGATTTCATGGCTTTTCCTGACGATCGGAATCTTCCTCGGGGCGTGGTGGGCATACAAAACCCTCGGGTGGGGTGGGTTCTGGGCGTGGGATCCCGTGGAGAACGCCTCGCTTCTCCCGTGGCTCACGGTCACTGGGCTGCTCCACGGCATAATGAGGCAGCGCCAGTTCTCGAGGTGGAACTACTGGCTCGCCTACGTCTCGTTTGCGCTCGTCGTCCTCGCAACTTTCATAACGAGGAGCGGCGTGATAGAGAGCGTCCACGCGTTCGGTGAGAACCCGGAGGGGTGGCTGTACCTGATCCTGATCGCCGCTGCCGGGCTGCTCGCTCTCTACGTGTACTCGAAGCGCAAGGACTTCTTCAGCGAGGAGGGTTACGAGCTGCTGAGCAGGGACTTCGCGGTCTTCCTGAACATCCTCCTGCTGATCCTCTCAACCGTGACCGTCCTCATTGGGACGCTCACCCCATCGGTGTTCGAGGGAGTGTCGATTGACAGGGCGTACTATGACAGGGTGGAAACGCCGCTCGCGGCAATTCTCACGCTTCTTCTCGGCATCTGCATATCGCTGGGCTGGGTCTACAGTCCGGAGAGGACAAAGAGGATTCTGATCGTCGCAACTCCTGTTGGCCTTGCATCTCTTGCCGCAACGTATCTTGTCCTCGGAATGCCTCTCGTCGCACTCGCCGCTGGAATTGCCGCGTTCTCCATAACCAGCCACCTGATGACGTTCAAGCCTGCAGACGCAAGAAATCCGAGAAAGCTTGGAGGCTACCTCGTGCACATCGGGGTGCTCCTGATCTCTGTTGGTGTTGCAGGCTCGTGGATGTACGACGAGGTGTACCAGAACGTCCATCTCGGCATACACGACGAGAGCGCCGTCATACACTCAAAGCACTTTGGAGACATAAGGCTCGAGCTCGTCTCACTCGACCAGGTGTCAACACCGGAGAGCGTGGACATCGTTGCCAGGATAGACATCTACGAGAACGGGGTTTACAAGGGCACGGTAACCCCGACGACGAAGTTCTACAACCTGATGCGTGAGGACAGGGTAGTGAACGGTGTTGACATACTCAGCACGCCCTTTAAGGACTACTACGTTGCCATGAGCGGGTTCTCGCAGAACCAGATATTCCTCGAGGTGCACCTCATTCCGCTGATCTTCCTTGTGTGGATCGGATCTGCGATGATGATCGTCGGAGGCTTTGTTTCCGCTGCAGTGAGGATGAGGAATAATTAGAAATTTTCTATACCATTTTACATGCTATTTTTCGCCAAAAAGTATTTTAACGCGGCATTTTAACCACCAAGCATGAAGCCTGATGGCTTGCTTATGATTCCGGGCCCGGTAAAGCTGCACGAGAGGATAATAAACGCGATGGCCAAGCAGATGATAGGCCACAGGAGCAAGGACTTCGAGGAGGTTTTTGAGTACTGCATAAACGCAATAAAGCCACTCTTCGGCACTCACGGAGATGTCGCGATCATCTCTGGCAGCGGTACAGCCGGGATGGAGGCCGCCATAGCTTCATTCTCCAAAGTGAGGAGGATCACCTGCATAGACAACGGGAAGTTCGGCGAGAGGTTTGCAAAGATAGCAAGGAGGTACACTGAGGTAGATCACCTGAGGTTCGAGTGGGGGGAGAGCGTAGATCTGGAGAGGGTCGAGCAGTCCCTCGCCAATGGGAGCGAGGCGGTTGCATTCGTCCACAACGAGACCTCCACGGGCATACTCAATCCAGCTGAGGAGATCTCGAGAATAGCGAAGAAGTACGACGCACTCGTCATAATGGACGGAATCACAAGCGTTGGTGGAGATGAGGTTAGGATGGACGACTGGGGCGTGGATGTGGCCGTGGTGGGGTCGCAGAAATGCCTCGGAGCTCCTCCCGGACTCGCGGCTGTAGCGGTTAACGACAGGGCGTGGGACTTCTACAACGAGAACGTGCCGTTCTATCTCGACCTGAAGGCCTACGTGAAGAAGGCGAAGGACAACCAGACCCCGTACACTCCAGCCGTCCCGCTCTTCCTCGCCTTGGCAGAGGCTCTCAGGATAATCGAGGAGGAGGGGCTTGAGAACAGGATCGCGAGGCACAGAAAGCTCGCAAACGCCACGAGGAAGTGGGCAGAAGAGGCTGGATTGGAGCTGTTCCCGAAGCTGAATGAGCACTCGCGGTACTCCAACACCGTCACGGCCATAAGGATGCCTGAAGGGGTGAGTGACAAGGAGCTCAGGGGTACGCTCAGGGAGGAGTACGGGATAACGATCTCCGGAGGTCAGGAGCACCTTAAGGGCAAGATCTTCAGGATAGGGCACATGGGCAACGTCAACAAGAGAGATCTCCTCGCAACCCTCGCCGCGGTTGAGGAGATCCTCCTCAGGAAAGGTGCCGTAAAACCCGCAATTCACGCGGCCATGGAGGCTCTGAGATGAAGATCGGCATCGTGGACACAACCTTCTCGAGGATAAACATGGGTGCGATAGCCATAGACGAACTCAGGAACTACGCGGGAGTGAAGTATGTAAGGAGAACAGTCCCGGGAATAAAGGACTTGCCGGTGGAGGCGAAGAGGCTCATAGAGGAGGAGGAGTGCGACATAGTCATAACCCTCGGATGGGTCGGGAAGGCTGAGAAGGACGCGCTGAGCTACATCGCCCTCTCGGTTGGGAAGATAATCGCCGAGCTGATGACGAACAAACACATAATCGACGTCACCATCCACGAGGATGAGGCGGAGGATGAGAAGACGTTACTCATGGTCGCCGAGAACAGGGTCAGAGAGCACGTGAGAAACGCTGTAGACCTGATCAGGAATCCTGAGAGGCTCGTGAAGCAGGCGGGAACCGGGCAGAGGCAGGGTTACGAGGACGTTGGCCCCATACAGAGGTAGCCCAACCTTTTTCTATTTTCAAGCCACAGCATTTTTGTGGAGTGCATCATCTGCTCCGGCCCGAGGCCCTCAAGGACAATTCCAGTCTGCCAGAGGTGTGCCAAGACGAGCGGCTGGGTGGCGAAAGAGATCCACGAGGGCCTTGACGCGATTGGAGGAAACAAGTGCAGCCTCTGCTCCAACAGGTGCGGGACGGATGAGGGGCTGTGCGGTGTTAGGGGAAGGGTGAGCCCAGAAACTGCCCGCTGCCAACAAACTGCTGCAACTCCTGGTTCTGCAACGGCTCGAGGCTTGAGGGCTACAACCTCGCGGTCTTCTACTACGGCTGCAACTTCGACTGCCTGTACTGCCAGAACTGGGAGCACAAGCACGTTGAGAGAGCTCCAGCCGTGAAACTTGAGGACGCGGTTAAGGCGGCGCTGGACCCGAGAGTCAGGTGTATATGCCACTTTGGCGGGTCTCCTGAGCCCCAGATGCCCTTCGCGCTGAGGTTCAGCGAGGAGGTTCTGGAGAGGAAGCCCGACACAATGATCTGCTGGGAGTGGAACGGAGACGGCAGCAGGAGGCTGGCCATGAGGGCGGGAGAGATCAGCAGCCTGAGCAAAGGCACAGTGAAGTTCGACCTGAAGGCGTGGAGCGAAGACCTGCACCTCATTCTCACAGGATGGAGCAACAGGAACGTTCTGAAGAACTTCGAGGCTCTGGCCGAAAGGTACCCTGAGGTGATCTCGGCAACCACCCTCCTCGTACCCTACTACGTTGATGCGGAGGAGGTGGAGGGCATAGCGAAACTCATCGCCAGCATAAACGACGAGATCCCCTACTCGCTACTCGTCTTCCATCCTGACTACAGGCTCTCAGACCTTCCTGTGACGCTGAGGGAGCAGGTCCTCGAGTGCCTGAGGGCTGCGAAAAGGCACCTGAAGAACGTTCACCTGGGCAACAGGCACCTTCTGGGGTGGTAGGGTGGAGAAATTTTTGAGGGCCCTCGAGGTGCTTTGTGAGAGGTTAGGAGGTAAAGGGATCAGGTGGGTCGTTGGCGGTAGCCTGAGCCTCGCCCTGCAGGGTGTTGATGTCCAGCCGGAAGACATTGATCTGATAACCGACGAAGAGGGCGCGTACAGAATTCAGGAGATCCTGAGCGATTTTCTGGTCAAACCTGTGAGATATAGCTCGATCGGAGCGTTTTCCTCCCACTACAGTATTTTCGAGGTTGAGGGTGTGAGGGTCGAGGTGATGGGTGGCCTGAGAGTGCATGCGAAGGGCAGGGCTGTGGATCTCACGGAAAGGCTTGACAGGCCAGTTTACGTCAAAATCGGTGACCTTACAGTCCCACTCTCAAGGCTCGATGACCATCTTGAGTCATACAGGCTGCTCGACAGACCAAAGGATAGGGAAAAGATCCAGAAAATTCTCGAGCAACTGAAAAATCAGTCCCTGAAGTAAACCGTAGCGGTTTGGGGAGTTTTACCCTTCTTCAGATAGTGGTAGTCCGCGTACGTAAGAGGCTCTCCCCCGCCAAGCACCTCCGCCTCGACAACCTCTCCGACGAACAGCGTGTGGCTTCTGACATCCATCCTGTCCACAACCCTCGCCTCGATGTAAGCTATCGCATGCTCCCTCACAACCGGAGCACCGCTCTTTCCCCAGAAGAAGTCCACTCCATCGAACTTGTCGAGGTCCCTCCCGCTCCTGAACCCGAACCTGCCTATGAACGCCATGGGCGTCTGCTTCTCGAGAACCGAGACTGAGAACACTCCCGATTTTGAGACATACTCGTGCGTGAGGTTCTGCTTGTTAAGACAGGCTGCAACCATGACCGGGTCTGAGGTTACCTGAAAGACCGTGTTGGCGATCTGGCCGTTCGGCCTGCCATCGAGGTGGCTTGAAACAACGTAGAGGCCGTAGCTTATCCTGTACAGGGCCTCGGGGTTCATGAGAATAAAAGGGAAAGGAGGTATAAAAATGGTGCCTCAGTACGGCAGGGAGTCTATGAACCTCAGCCTCTTCGGGATTGGCGGGTGTGTGGACATGAACTCCTGCAGCGGGGATACCTCCATCCTCTTGAGCGCCTCGATGTCCCTCATCGAAACGTACGGGTTCGCCACCGCATTAACGAACGCGTAGATGAAGAGGGTCTTGAAGCTGCTGTCCTGTATGTCCGCATACGCCCTCGGAGCCCTGAAGTAGAACGCGTGGATCTTGGCGAGTGAGCTCTGCATCGGGAGCTTTCCTGCAACCCTCACGCCTTCTGTGTCCGCGTAGTACTCCCTCAGCCTGCTGAACGCGAGCACGAGTATCTGAACGACGAAGCTTGCTATCACTGCTGCGATCCCGATTATGGCCAGCTGCTTTCCGTTCCTGTCATCCCTGAGGGCGGAGTGAACCATCGCGTAGCCAAGGTAGAAAATCACCGACGGCAGCAAACCGAGGAGGAGCATCACCGCAGAGTCTCTGTGTCTGTGGTGGCCGATCTCGTGGCCAACGACTGCAAGAAGCTCGTCCCTCGACAGCATGCTCACGAGAGAGTCCGAGACCGCGACGAATTTTCCGGTCAGGAAGTTTCCGTAGGCAAAGGCGTTGGGCGGTGAGTGGACGAGCATGGCCTTGAACCTTCTCCTCTCACCAAGCCTCATTGCCGCCTCATCGACGATGGCCTGAAGCTCCGGACTGTGCTTTGCACCGTACATCATGTTGATGATGTACGGGGAGGCGAGGTACATCAGGAAGTTTATGATCACGAGGAACGCGATGAGTCCTGTAAAGCCTGCAGAGATGCCAGCGTAAACCAGAATCACGTAGAGTATTGTCGCGCTTATGCTGAGTATCAGCAGGGCGAGCAGGAGCATCGAGGTGTACAGGGAAAACCTCCCTGCGACCCTGCCCGCTACCTTCGGCGCTATGAAGCCTGCGAGCAGGAACATTACCATGTATCCCGCCACGGCCAGCACCATGTATATCGGATCCAGTATCAGGAACATGTTTACATCTAATGTCGAATGGGTTTAAAATCATTATCCCACAGAATTTCGGATTTTGCAGCCCTTTAGCAGCATTTTTAAGTTTGGCTGAGAAATGGTGGGTGTGAAGGTTGGCGGGATAGATGTGGGGCTGAAGCGATCGGTCTCAGCCCTGATTTCCGGCAGGAGTGTGAGGGTTTTTCACGACCCTTACCGGCTGATAGATGAGGGTGTTGAGGCGGTGGGAATCGACTCTCCCCTCTCTTTTCCCGAGAATGGCCCCTTCAGGGAGTGCGAGAGGAAGCTGATTGAGATGGGCATCAGGCTCTTCCCGTCTGGTGCAGGGTTCTTCAGGAAGGTTGCTCTGAAAGGCATGGAGCTTGCAAAAGCCTTTGAGAGCGCGGGTGTGGAGGTCTACGAGGTGTACCCGTACGCCACGAGGGTCATACTGAACTTAGCCCCTCACGCAAACAAAAGGAGGAGAGAGGGTTTGGAGGAAATAAAAAGAGAACTGGAAAGGTATGTTGATGCTATGCTGCTAAGGGATCACGATGAGGTGGATGCTGCGATATCCGCCCTGACCGTCCTGCTCTACAGGAGCGGTCACGGGACTGTTGTTGATGGCACTGACGGAGCAATAGTGGTGCCAAAAAATGTGGATTAAATCTCGAAGTTCAGGGTGTTAAGTTCCTGAGTTATCTTCTCGAGCTCCTGAATCTGGTTTATCTCCGAGATGAGGTCCTTGAACGTGTCGTTTATCCCTGTGCTCGCGCTCTCAGTTCCGCTCTGCGTTCCGGTCGTGTGGGTGGGGGTGGTTTCGGGAGTAGTCTCTGTCGTAACCTTCACCGCCTCCTTCTGAGTGCACCCGAACAGCGCCACCGCAGCCAGAACCAGCATCACGATCGCAATCTTCCTCATTCACACCACCCCCATCACGACTCGCTGGCCGTGCTGTTCTCGCTCAGGTACCTCATCCTCTCGGCGTACTCCTTGAAGACGTCCCTGAGCTCGTCCATGGTGTCCTTGAACTTGTCAATGGCCTCGTGATATGCATCCTTGCCCTCCTCATACTCCTCCTTCGCAACGCTGTAGGTGTTGGCGTTTATCGCGTTCTCAAAGTGCTGAAGGGCCTCGGTTATCTTCCCCTTCGCCTCGGCCAGACCGCTCAGGTACTCGTGGTATGCCTCCTCTATCTCGCTCGTGTCCACGCCGAGCTCCTTGAGCGCCGCTATTTTGTCCTCGATCATCCACGTCCTGTTCTCTGCCTTCTCGATGACCTCCTCGAACTTAAGTGCGACCACCTTGGACGTCACAGCGTTTATCTTGATCCTTATCAGCTGCCACTCCTCTCTGAACTCCTTCACGTTCTCCCTGAGCTCCTCCGGAGTTGTGGAGTTGTTTATAACCGCCTTCCACTCCTCCAGCGTCACCTTCAGCGCGTCGATGTCCCCGAGAATCTCCGCAGTCCTGTCGTCGCTGAGGTTCATCGCGATAACCCTGTTCTCCAGAGAGTCGAGGTGGGCTATGGCGAACCCGATTCCGTTCACAACGAAGCCCCTGGCGTAGTTGAAGACCTCAGGATCGTCGAGCCCCCTGTGCTTGAGCTGCTCGTACTTCTCCCTCTCCTCCATGTACTTCTCCTTGTACCTCTCCTTCATCTCCCTGATGTGCTCGTTCCTCTCCTTTATCCTCTCTCTGTACTCCTTTATCTCCTCAAGCCTCTCCTTCCACCTCTCCTGCAGCTCCTTTCTCTTCTCAGCGAACTCCTTGCCGTGGGCGTACATCATCATGGACGTGTTGTTCATGCTCTCATTGCCCATCATCACCGGTGAGTGTCCGCGCTCCCTCTCCTCGAAAGCCGCTGTCAGTGCTGGAGTTATTGCCAGCAGCAACACAACCCCGAATACCACATACCACTTCATCTCACATCACCACTCGAATCCTCGACCCCGGAAAATATATCGATTCTTTCAACACCGCACGTGAAAAACGGCCGAGATCGTTTACGATTCTTTAAAAAGGTTTATCTGTCTTTAAATCCAACGTTTCCCCAGAACGGATGCAAATTTGAGGAAATTAGTCGGTATCGTCTCTCTTTGGCCTGAACTTCCCACCGAACCCCTTGCCTATGAAGTAGATCTCGGAGCTCCTCTTTCTCGAAGCGGGGGGAGAGTGAAGCTTCTTGAACCTGAAGTGCTTTTTGAACTCAGAGTAAAGTCTGGGTGTCTCCTGCCCCTGAAACATCTTAACGACGAAGCTCCCTCCGGGCTTCAGGAACTCCCTCGCCATGCTGAACGCGGCCTCCACAAGCTCGACGGAGCGGTAGTGGTCTATGTCCCAGTGACCCGTGATCTTTGGCGATGCATCGCATATAACGACGTCGAACTTCTCCCTGACACCTCTGATCATCTCCCTCGTCTCCTTCGAGGTTATGTCACCCTGAATGAACACCACGCCGTCTATAGGCTTCATTGGAGCTAAGTCCACAGCAACAACGCTTGCCCCAAGCTCTACTGCAACCTGACTCCACCCTCCGGGCGACGCGCCAAGATCGAGAACCCAGTAGCCCTTCCTGATTATCCCGAACTTCCTGTCCATCTGCAGCAGCTTGTAGGCCGCCCTGCTCCTGTAGCCCTCCTTCTTTGCCTTCCAGTAGTAGTGATCCTGCCTGTCCTCAACCCTTCTCGGCTTCATAGACAATCACGTGCACCTTCCTTCTCCTCGGGCCGTCAAGCTCGACGAACAGTATCCTCTGCCACGTCCCGAGAAGCAGCCTTCCGTCCTCTACAGGTATGATGACCGAATTCCCAAGCAGGCTCGCCTTGATGTGTGCATCCGCGTTGCTGTCAATCATGTCATGCCTGTACCCCGCCCTGTAGGGCACGAGGTTTGAGAGGTGGGCGATGATGTCCTCCATCAGCCCAGCCTCGGCCTCGTTTATTATCAGGCCTGTTGTGGTGTGGGTGGAGTAAACCACCGCAATTCCGCTCTTCCCCCTAACAGCCTCCCTGATCCTCTCGGTTATGTCAACAACCTCCTCCCTCTTCCTCGTCTCTACCTCTATCACGACCATGGCTACGGCACCCTGACCAGAACCTCTCTCCTCTCCTCATCAAGCCTGAAGTTGCCGAACTCGATTATCTCCGCATCTCTCCTTCCAAGGATTTTAATCTTTCTGCCCTCGAGGTCAACATCCAGAAGCTTGCCCGGGGAGAGGTATTTCCCTCCCCTCCTCAGCCCCAGTATGAGGCCGGTAAGCTCGTCGGGATTTACAACGTTGACCTCAGCCACCCCGAAATACTCCCTGAGGAACCTGATCGCCTCCACCCCGGCATCAAAGCTTCTCGAGTAGATCGTCAGGAAGTCGAACCCCCTCTCCGCGTAGAGCACCTCCCCGAAGCTCTCCAGAACATCGTCGCTCACAGGAGTGCCGGAGAACATGGTCGTGTTCCTGAGCCTTACTCTATCCACATCCACCTCCACCTCCTCCAGACCCCTGAACCACTCCTCGTACCTCCTCCCCCTGATGGCCACCCTCATCTCCCTGTCCCTCTTCTTGACCACAAAGCTGTCAAGCCTCGCGGTTTCGTAGTCTGAGAGATAGTCAGGCACGTCTCCAAAGCACGCAATCACGTCCGGCTCGAATATCTCGATCTTCGCGAGCTTGTACTCCCTCGCCCTCCTGCCCCTAATCCACCCGGTCGTGTCCACCACAGCCCTGTCTACAGCGAGCTTAGCGAGGTGGCTGAACCCCCTGAGGCACCGGGACTCGAAGCCGGATGGTGAGATCACTCCCACAAAAGCCACATCAACGATTTTGAGCTGTGAGAGGGAGAAAACATTGCCTCTTGCCTCTCCAAGACCCATTGCCCCGGGATGTGCGACATCGCTCTGCCCGACATCCGCATCTATCGCCCGCCCGATTTCCGTGGAGTTCAGCAGGTAGACACAGAAGCTGCTCTTACCGCTGTCGGTGTCTCCGAACGTGAACACCCTCTCATATCCTCTCTCGGCGAACCTCTTCCAGCTCTCCGGAGTTGTGTCTCCGTTCACGAGTATGTATGTCCCCTCGACCTGAACTTCAGCATCGTTCTGAAAAAAGAAGGGGTAGACCTTTCCCTCAGGCACCTCGGCCTCTCTCACACTGGCCCCGAACACTTTAGCAGGCTCGCTGCTCCTGAGTTTTCCCGGGCCTATGAGGAGGAGGGTCGTGTTACCCTCGACTCTCATTTCCGGTCTCGACCGGCTGGATTATCACAGCCCTCATCTCGGGCTTCGCCGTGAGGATCTTGGTGAAGTTGGTGTCATGCATGAAGGCGATGTTGAGCGTGTCATACCTCGTGACGTTGTAGTACTGGGTCACGTTCTCAGCTTCTACGAAGAACACGTTCTGGAGGAAGTTTATGGCCACGACCTTGTCATATCCCCCACTGCTGTTCACCACTATTCCCTCAAAGTAGAAGTCGGCCACCATCCCTCCGGTTCCGTTCATCCTTATGCTCTGGTTGGCAGCCTCTCCGAAAAGCACTATCGCGAAGTCGTACTGCATGTCCGGCAGCCTGTCAATGTACTGGGCGTAGCTGCTGTTCTCCTTCCTTTCTCCGGAGATGAGGTCGATGTAGTTCATCACAGCATCGAGGGTTCCAACGGCAACGGGGTTCGTGTTCTCCGTGAACCCGTACCCCCTCTTCACCTTTATCGTCACTCCGTTGTACTCCTGCTTGGTGTCGTAGCTGAAGAAGACCTTTGAGCTGCCCACATCGAACAGGTACATGTAAGGGCTGTACCCGAGGGCCGTCTGGGGATAGAGGACGTAATACATCGAGCTGAGGCTTGTAAACCTCAGGTAAGCGAATAGCGGATCCG
Organism: Geoglobus ahangari; assembly: GCF_001006045.1. Lineage (NCBI taxonomy): Archaea > Methanobacteriati > Methanobacteriota > Archaeoglobi > Archaeoglobales > Archaeoglobaceae > Geoglobus > Geoglobus ahangari. The sequence goes on along the minus strand of NZ_CP011267.1, from coordinate 1,677,758 downwards.
TGGCAAGACTCCTCCAGTAGGCGTCTATCAGGTTCACCATGTTCTGGTCGGTGGTGTTGAAGTTCAGGTAGTAAACCTGAAGGGCACCCGTCAGAAGCTTCAGGGTCTCCTTAAACCCGCCGGTGTCATACGCAACCTCTCTCGTTGGAGTCGTGTAAGTTCCCTTCAGCGCATACACAAGAACGGAGCCGAGCATGATCAGTGCGAGAATGAACGCGAGAATCTTCGCTGACTTCTTTTCGAGAGGTTTTGCCATGCAATCCCATCGACAGGGGGTTTTTAAAATTTTGTCCCCTCTGAATGGGTCAGGCTTGAACCAATGAAAAACTTTTAATTCATTCCAACTGTCTGCTCTCAAAGGTGGTTTGATTGAAGAAAATACTCGTTGTTGATGATGAGACGGCAATCAGGGAGATTGTCAACCTCATGCTGTCTGGAAGGTACAAGATTATAACCGCCAAGGATGGAAGAGAAGCTGTGGAGAAGTTCAAGATTTTCAAGCCGGATTTCGTCATAATGGACGTGATGATGCCCGTCATGAACGGGATCGAGGCGATAAGGATAATGAAGTCGATAAACCCGGACGTGAAGATAATCGCCCTGACAGCCTACGCCGAAAAGAAGGAGGCAGAGCTCAGGGAGGCCGGGGTTGTGGAGGTTATAAGCAAGCCCTTCAGGAGAAAAGACCTCGTTGGGGCGATTCAGAAGCACCTGTGAGCTAACCCTTCGTTATTATCTCGGGATCTATCTCGACAACCTTCAGTTCCGGCACATCTCCTGCCATCACCATTATGTCGTCCTTCACGACGAGGATTCCGTCCACGTAACTCCTCTTCTCCCTCCAGAACTCCTCGACCACCTCTTCAACCTCTCTCCTTCCGAAGTCCTCCTTTATCTCGTTCCCGAGTGCGGTTGCGCACGCATCGGCTATGGCGGGGTCGTCCGAGAAGACTGTGGCAGCATCAGCGAAGCCGAAGCTTATCGATGGGCCTATCTTCCCGCTGGACGTGCATATTGCCTTCAGCTTCCCGTCTCCCTCGACCTCGAACCCTATGGTTCGCTTTTTTCCGGCATACACTCCGACGGTGAGCGGCTCGTCCACCCTCATCACTATGTCCCCACCGTTGTCTATCACCATGAACTCTGACTCGGAGAACTCAACGCCGTACCATGCAACCGTGGCCGCGACGGCAGCCATCGGCCCGACGTTGGCTACTCGTGCCGCTCTGCACATTCTTGAGATCACATCCCTGTCGTCACACTCTATCGGCTCGAGGGCGGTTAAAAAAAGGGGGTTCAGGGCTATGTACTCTTCAATCCTCTCCCTCGCGTAGAGCATTCCCTTAACCGCTCTCCTGTAGTCCTCTTCGCTTCTCGCAAGGACTGTGGTTATCGTCTGCTTGTACTGGAACCTGAACCTTCTGTAGCTCACTCTGGAAGGCTCAGAGCGTTTACCGGACATACTCCTATGCAGATTCTGCACCTCACGCACTTCGACGAGTCGGCCTGAACCTTCTCATCCTCATCCTTGTAGAACACTCCAACGGGGCATACGCTCAGACACGCGCCGCAGTGAACGCAGCTCTCGCTCTTCTCAATCCCCCTGTCGAGGATCCTCACTCCAACCCCGTGCTCCTTTAACCTCTCGACGATCCTCTCCGCCACGTCATCCGCGATCTCCACTACTATCCTTCCCTCTCTCGGCCCCACGCTCGCCTCGATGATGTTCATCGTAACTCCCTCATCTATCGCGACCCTCGTGAGTATTGGCTCTCTGACGACCTTGGAGTCGTAAACAAGCTCAACCATCATCTTCATCACCTCGCAAGCAGCTTGCTCAGATCCTCGCTGCTAACAACTCCCAGAACCTTCCCCTTGGCATCGACAACGGGCAGCGCTGAGATCTTGTTGGCATCCATCTTCCTCGCGGCAATCTCTATCGGGTCGTCGGGTGAGGCGGTGATGACCTTCCTCGTCATTATCTCCTCCACCGTTCTGGCCTTTCCTACAGCGACTGCCTTGGCTATGTCCCAGCTCGTCACTATTCCAACGAGCCTGCCCTGCTCATCAACCACGGGCAGGTGGTTTATCCCGTTCTCTATGAGTATCCTCGAGGCGCTCTCTATCGTCTCATTAGGCTTCACGGTTATTGCGGGGGAGCTCATAACGCTCTTGACGACCTTTATTTCCTTCTGCCTCATCGGCTTGAACACCTGCTTTGTGGGGATGCTCTCGGCTGGCATCGAGAGGAAGAACTCGCCCCTCTCGATCTGCCTCTTGAGCTCCTCGGCGATCTTTCTGGCCATGTAGTAGCTGGAGAGCGGAGACACCCTGACCTCCTCTCCGTTTATCTCCACCTTTCCGCTCTTGAGCTCCGCGTACGTGACCTTCCTGATTACGGGCCTGTCCCTCCTCGGAACCCCGAAGTCAATTATGACCGTGTCGATCTGATCGTCCGTAACGGCTGTGGCTTTCGCCATCTCAGCGTCAAGGATTGGTATCGGGATTCCCATTCCCACGAAAAGCGTTGTTCCGTATCCCGGAAACGTCGCGGCTCTCATGTACTCGGCGTCCATCTCCTTCAGGTTGCCCTGAACCATGAGCGTCCCGAATGGCGGTGCGTGCTGCGTGCCCTCGCCAATGACGTACCCCTTCGCTCCACCAAGGAATATGCGCGTCCCTATTCCTATCGTCCTGTACTCGGGGTCGTTGTTGAGCGGTGATAGCTCTCCAACTCCCGCATAGGTGACGTTTCCGAAGTTTGGAAGAAGCGTACCCATGTATGTCTTGAGAATCCTGTCGGATGAGTTGGTCGCTGCCCTGTACCTCTGGTAAGCGTTCCTCGGATTGACCATTATTGCCTGATTCACGTCGTCCAGACTTATCTCCGTCACGATCTCCTTCCTCGGGTAGCAGTCAGTTCCGTAAGCTGTTGCCCTCAGCTCGACCTCCTTGCCCCTCAGCAGGTCCTCTATCACGTGTCCTCCGCCGTACTCCATCCCGAGCGTCTCGGAGAGCTGCGTGACTCCGAGATAAGCATCCACAGCAGCCACGCCCGTATACGCCTCAACATCGTTCAGCCAGACCCTCTGCATCTTTATCGGCGGGTCGGAGTGGCCGAAGTTGAAGAACACTCCAGAGGAGCACATGGCACCAAAAGTCCCTGTGGTTACCACATCCACCTCTTCAGCGGCCTTTTCAGGTCCAAGCTCTCTGACGATCTCCTTCATCTCGAGGGCTGTGACGATGTTTGCTGAACCCTCGGCAATTTTTTTATTGATCTCCTCAACAGTCTTCACGCTCTCAGGGCTGCCTGTTCAGTATATAAACGTATCGAATTATACACGGTGTTAATATTACCAACGTTAATTTTGGGTCATGTGTGGGAAGCCCTGCAGGGCGCTTAGAGCTCTGCAGAAAGTATTGTAATGATTTTTTGTTTAGTTTGGGTCACGCCATAAAAGCGTTTTTTCGGAAAGGTTATATAATGGTTGATTTTGGAAAATAGTGATTTTAACGAGAGGTGAAACTATGAGGCTCGAGTCACATCCGATCGTTGATTTTGAGAGGGGAAAAGAGGTAACCATCTACTTCAACGGCAAACCGATCAAGGCTTATGAGGGCGAGACCGTAGCAGCCGCCCTGTATGCTGCTGGGGTCAGAGTTTTCAGCAGGTCGTTCAGATTCCACAGGCCGAGGGGCTTCTTCTGTGCGATAGGCAAGTGCTCACAGTGCATGATGGAGGTTGACGGGGTTCCGAACATCAGGACGTGCAAGGTCTACGTCAGGGACGGGATGCAGATAAGAACCCAGAACTCAAAGCCAGATGCGGAGAATGACGCGCTTGCAATCTTCGACAAGATAATCGACACGGTATTCCCGCACGGCTCCCACTACAAGAAGTTCAACAAGTCGAGGAAGGTCAGGGAGTTCGCGACAAAGCAGATGAGGAAGCTCGCCGGATTCGGAAACCCGCCGAAAAGCATACCGGACATCGAAACGTCCTATGAAGAGATAGAGACTGACGTCGCGATCATTGGTGGTGGTCCTGCTGGTCTTTCAGCGGCAATTCACGCAGCAAAGTACGGGGCCAAAGTGGTGCTGATGGACGAGAACAACTACCTCGGAGGTCAGCTGATCAAGCAGACCCACAGGTTCTTCGGAAGCGCGAGGCACAGGGCTGGAACGAGGGGAATAAGGATCGCGCAGATACTCGAGGAGGAGCTGAGGCAGTACGAGAACGTGGACATAAGGAAGGAGACGAAGGTGTTCGGAATCTACGGAAAGGACGTTGCTGCTGTGCAGAAGGACTCCAAGCTGCTGAGGGTGAAGGCCAAGAAGATCGTAATCGCAACGGGCGCATACGAAAGGACGCTCATATTCGAGAACAACGACCTGCCCGGCGTTTACGGGGCGGGAGGTGTGCAGACGCTGATGAACGTTTACGGCATAAAGCCCGGAAACAAGGGGCTCATAGTTGGCTCCGGCAATGTCGGTCTCATTCTCACCTACCAGCTCATGCAGGCCGGAGTTGATGTTGCCGCGATAGTTGAGGCGATGCCGAGGATTGGAGGCTATTTTGTCCACGCCGCGAAGGTCAGGAGGCTCGGAGTGCCGATCTACACCAGACACACGATCGTGAAGGCGTTTGGAGAGAAGAAGGTTGAGGGAGCAGTTATAGCCCAGCTGGACGACAGGTGGCAGGTCATACCAGGGAGCGAGAAGGAGATTGAGTGCGACTTCATATGCGTCGCGGTTGGCCTATCACCTGCCCACGAGCTCCTTTACCACGTCAACGCTCAGATGAAGTTCGTTCCCGAGCTTGGAGGGCTTGTTCCGCTGAGAACGAGGTACAACGAGACCAGCGTTGATGGTGTATATGTGGCCGGAGACGTCGCGGGAATTGAGGAGGCTACCGCTGCGATAATGGAGGGCAGAATAGCAGGAATTCACGCGGCAATCACGCTCGGGTATGGCGGAGATGAGGCAAAGAAGGAGCTTGAGGAGGCGGTGAAGGATCTGGAGGACTTCAGAGCCGGTCCGTTCGGTGAGAGGATAGTTTGCGGTCTTGAAAAGTGCGTTCTGGAGAAAGAGGTGATGATATGAAGTACCTCGAAAGGGGATACCTTGAAGCTGACGAGCTTCCACCGTTCCCGCCTGAGGAGAGGATCAACTCCAAAAAGCCTGTTGCGTACATAGAATGTCCCCAATCAATCCCTTGCTCACCCTGTTACGAGTCCTGCAGGTTCAACGCGATAGAGATGGAGAACATAAATGACCCGCCGAAGGTTGACTACGAGAAGTGCACCGGATGCATGGCATGCATCAGGGTCTGCCCCGGTCTGGCCATATTCATGCTTCAGGTCAAGGAGGGCAGGGGTTACGTGACGCTCCAGTACGAGTTCCTGCCATGGCTTGAGAAGGGTGACAGGGTCAGGCTGTACAACAGAAGGGGCGAGGAGGTCGGAGAGGGAGTCGTAACGTGGGCACTGAAGCCAGAGAGGAACGACAGAACCCAGCTCGTCACGATCGAGATGGACAAGGACCTTATTTTTGAGGTTAGGGCAGTCAGGAAGAGGTGATATTATGGTTAAGGAGAGGAAGATAGTCTGCAGGTGTGAGGACCTCACCGAAGAGGAGATCATCCACGCCATCGAGGAGGGCTACGACAACCTTGAGAGCCTGAAGAGGTACACCGGCGCCACCACTGGTGCGTGTCAGGGCAAGGGCTGCCTGATGCACATAATCAGGATTCTCTCCCAGAAGACCGGCAAGAGTCCGGAAGAGATTGGCGTCACGACCCAGAGACCTCCGGTCAACCCCGTGCCGCTTTACGTCCTCTCAGAGGGTGATGCGGAATGAGGGTCGCGATCATCGGTGGAGGAGTGATGGGCCTTTCAACCGCATACTACCTCGCTAAGATGGGTGCGGACGTGACGGTTTTCGAGCAGAAGTACCTGCTCTACGGTGCGAGCGGCAGGAATTCAGGAGGCATAACCCCAATGATTGACAAGAAGGAGCTAATTCCGTTTGCCGTCAAGAGCCTCGAGCTCTACGACACCCTTCCTGCTGAGGTTGACTTCAACTTCCTGTTCAGGAAGGACGGCTACATAAAGGTGGCCGCAAGCGAGGAGGATGCCGAGAAGCTCAAGAAGGACGTGAGGATGCAGAATGAGCTCGGTGTGAGGTCTAAGATCATCGAGCCGGATGAGGTCAGGGAGTTCGTTCCCGACTTCAACACGTCCGCGATAACCCTCGCCTCTTACTGCGAGGATTCAGGCGTTATATTCCCCTGGCCGGTCGTCTGGGGGCTTGCAAAGGGCTGCAGGGAGCTTGGAGTGAAGATCCTCGACCAGACGAGGGTTGAGGAGGTTGTCGTTGAGGGTGGAGTCAAGGGTGTGAAGACCAATGGAGAGCTTCACAAGGCAGATGTTGTTGTGAACGCAGCAGGAGCGTGGAGCAACGAGATCAGTAAGATGGCAGGGGCCAAGCTGAACAACAGGGTGGTCAAGGAGGAGATCTGCGTCACTGAGAGCATCAAGCCGTACCTCGACCCGTACATATTCGACGTCACTTACGGTGTTTACCTCAGCCAGTCAGCGAGAGGAGAGATTGTAGGTGGAATAGTGGGCTCGGAGGTCGAGGAGATAGATACCAGAAGCTCACTGGAGTTCGCGGTGAGGTATGCTAAGAGGGCCACGCAGCTCATACCCATGCTCAAGGGACTTGCGATGCTCAGGCAGTGGGCAGGTGTTTACGACGAGGGCAGAGATGGGCTGCCGGTAGTGGGCTTCACCGAGGTGGAGGGGTTCGTTCAGGCCAACGGTCTTGGAAGGCACACCGGAATGATCGTTGCTCCGGCGATGGGCAGGGAGCTGGCGAAGCTGATAATAAAAGGGGAAAATCCGAACCTGAAACCATTCAGCCCCTCGAGACCAACGATAGCGTAAAAATTTTATTCTTTTTATTTCCTCTTCTTTCTGATTACCTCCTCAAGCCTCTTGCCGATCGGCTCCTCATGGGTGTACGGGCACACCAGGTAATGCTCAACTGCCTTCGCCAGAGCATCCTTGGTCGCAAGCTCACCCGTCTTCCTCTTCAACTCCTCAAGGACCTCCTCGGGAAGCACGGTCTGGGCGTGAATTATCTTCACCATTACACACTCACCTCATGATAATTATGCCAATGTGTAGTATTTAAGCTTTTTGAAAAATTGATGAAGTTTTGCCAGAAGTCGTGGAAAACTCAGGAAATCTTAAATAATGGTTCCTGAGATGTTTAACTGCAATGGCCGAAGATGTGAATGGAAACTACGAGTATGTGATACTCGGTTGCGGCGGTCTCGGCTCGTCAGTCGTTAAGGATCTGATATCCGCAGGAAAGAAGGTTTTGGCAGTGGACATAAACCCGGAGAAGGTGGAGGTTCTCAAGGATCAGGAGATCGACGCTATTGTTGGTGATATAAGGGACGACGAGACTCTGGACAAGATTGACTTCGACAAGATAACGGGCGTTCTCATTCTCACATCCGACGATCAGGTGAACAGGGAGGTGGCGCTGAAGATCAGGAAGAGGAGCAGTGACGTGCTGATAGTAACGAGGGCGAGTTCACCGAAGGCGAGGGACGAGATGGAAGAGATTGGAGTTGACGTGGTCATAACACCAATCGAGAGCATGAAGCAGCAGCTTCTCTCGAGCATAAAGAAGGTTGAGTCGCTGAGAAAGCTCAAGCTCCTGAGAAACGTGATACAGAATACCAACGGGAAGCTCGGCATATTCACCCACGACAACCCAGATCCTGACTCAATCGCCTCCGCACTCGCGCTCAGAGAGATTGCGAAGCACTTCGGAGTTGAGGCGGACATCCTCTACTACGGTGAGATCCAGCACCAGCAGAACAAGGCCATGGTCAACCTGCTCAACATACCGATGCTCAAGGCGAATGAGGTCAACCTGAGCGAGTACTCCAAGTTCGCCCTCGTGGACTCTGCCGGACCGGGAGTCAACAACTCCATTCCGAACGATGTGAAGATCAGCATAATAATCGACCACCATCCTGCCGAAAACGTTGAGGCGGAGTTTGCCGACGTCAGGGGAGATGTGGGAGCCACAGCGACAATCCTGACCCTCTACCTTCAGGATCTGAAGATAGTCCCGACCAAAACCCTTGCCACGGCGCTCTTCTTTGGAATTCAGACTGAGACGGAGGAGTTCAGGAGAAACGCGAGGACAAACGACTTTCTTGCTTCAGCCTACCTTTACCCGTTCGTCGACAACGAGCTGCTCGAGAAGATGGAGGGGCCGGCGCTGTCAACGGAAACCCTCGACGTGCTTGGAACGGCGATCAAGAACAGGGAAATCTTTTCGTCCTTCCTCATCTCGTTCGCGGGCTTCATAACCGACAAGGACACCCTCCCGCAGGCAGCAGACTTCCTGCTGAAGCTTGAGGGAATCTCGACCGTCCTCGTGTTCGGGATAATCAAGGACAACGTATACCTCTCGGCGAGGAACACAGATGTGAGGATCAACATCGGAGACGTGCTAAAGAAGGCGTTCAAGGATGTTGGAAGCGCTGGCGGTCACGCACACGCGGCTGGCGGAAAGATACCCCTCGGCATATTCGGAGACGTGAGCGACAAAGAGACGCTTGCGAAGCTCGTGACGCAGGCGGTCAAGAAGAGGTTCCTGAGCGCGCTCGGAATCGAGATCGAGGACTGATCATTTCCCAACTATTTTATCGTAGGTCGTCCTGAGCCTCTTCTTTCCCTCAGCGCATACGTGTATCGTCGCGTACTCAACCTCCGGCACCTCGGATGAGAGCCTGTCGAATATCCTCTCCGTAAGGTCGTCCGCCTCTCTGACGCTCATACTCCCATCCACGGTCACGTGCATGTCGAGGTGAACCTTGTCTGGGGCCATGTAGGTCGCTATGATGTCGTGCACGTCTTTAACCTCCTCGAACTCAGACGCGACGCTCGCCACCCTCCTGTAGAACTCCTCATCCGGGCTGTATCCGAGCAGAACCTTCGCGTTCTCGTTTATCAGCCTTAGGCCGCTGTAGGCAATTATCACAGCCACGACTATCGCTGCTAACGCGTCTATCTGCGGGAGAACTCCCGAAAACGAGAGCGCCGCCACCGCTGCCAGGCCGGAGAGCATGTCGTTCCTGAGCTCGTACCTGAGAGCTACCTCCTCGGGCCTGAGCTTCTTCCTCCCAGTGTAAACCACGACGACGAAAAGCGGCACGAGGCTGAGCAGCATGAGCAGAATTGCGTTGGTCGGGTCGTGGTAAACCTCGTGGTGGTAGAGCCTCGAAACTCCCTCCTTGAAGAGCTCGTAGGAGAGAATGGAGATGAACGCCACACCGGCAATAAGTGCTCCGACGTTTCCGGCAAGGCCATGGCCAAGAGGATGATGCATGTCTGCAGGCTTCTCTGACACCTTCGAGGAGATCTTCAGGATCGCGAGAACGAGAATGTCGGTGAGGGAGTGGAGTGCCTCGGCTATGAGCACGAGGTAGCCGTACATGAAATAACCGATGAACCTTATGGTGAGGGAGATCGCATAGGCGAGATAAGCGTATATCATGACTTCTTCTTTCTCTTCAAAAGAGATGGGAGGTGGACGGCGTACTTGCCATCCTCCTGAAGGGCTATCACTACCTCTCCACCCTCAAGCAGCTTCTCTATGTTGAGCTCGTACATGCCCGGGGCGAGTATTCTGACGCTCTCTATCCTCTCGAACTGCTCCTTTATCTCCTCTACCTCCTTGCCCTTCTTCTTGGGAATGTAGAGGAACTTGTTGTTGCCGCACTCGCACCCCTGAAGTATCGCCATGTCCCCGTCAGCATACTCCTTCCCGCAGTTGGTGCATCTGTGGGGCATCACCTATCACCAAGCTGAACCATGGCGGTTATGAGATCCTCCTGCTTGGACAGCGTCTTTACCCTGTTAGCAGGCCCTATCAGGGTGAGCCTTCCGGACTTCTTGCCGAAGAGCTTGGAGAAGAAGCTCTCCTTTGGCGGATAGCTCTCCACCTCTATGCCCACGAAGTTCTCGTGGTCGATTTCGAGCATCGTCAGCTCTATGAGCTTCGCCTCCTCCTCCGGAGAGAGGCCGCTCTCCAGAACAACTATCTTGCCCTCCTTCACGCTGTCGAGGATCATTCTGAGCTTCTCCATCGAGCTCATTCTGTCGAGCTTCTCCTTCGATATCAGGTTGAGCTGGACACCCTCCATAACCATCACCCGAACTTCTCGGCCATCGTCCTGTACAGCGTGTCTATGTTCAGACCCTTGAGAGCGGATATGGGCACGACCGTGTGCTGGGGGAACGCGGCCTTGATCCTTGCGGGAGATGCGGTTGGCAGGTCAATCTTGTTGGCCACTATCAGCAAAGGCAGTCCTCTCGCCTCTATGTTGCCCACGATCGTGACGTTAACTTGGGTGTAGGGGTCCTCTGTCGAGTCCATCACGAGAAGCACACCGTCAAGGTCGTCGAGCCACTTTATCGCCTCTATAACGCCTTCAGTTGCCTCCTTGGCCCTCCTCTTCGCCTCCTCCTCGCTCATACCGAACTTCAGAAAGTCGTGGAAGTCTATCTTCGTTGCTATTCCCGGGGTGTCCACGATGTCTATGGTGAGGGTTTTTCCGTCAACCTCTATCTTCACACCCTCCCTGAGCTTGGCCCTCCTCGTCTCGTGGGGCACCTCGCTCTCGGAGCCCATCACGTCTCCAGTCCAGTCCCTGAGGATCCTGTTGGCAAGGGTCGTCTTCCCCGCATTCGGCGGGCCGTAAATCCCTATCCTCATCTTGTCTTTTTTGAAGAACCACCTGAATATGCTCCTGAACCTCGTCTTCAAACTGGTTATCAGCCCCATATCAATCACGTTTTTTTAAACGAACGAATAAATTAAAAGCTTTATGCCAAAAAATAATAAAAACTGGTGGAACGAATTACTGGAGGCTTATTGCCCCGTTGGGGCATGCATCAACACAGCTTCCGCACTCGGTGCAGAGGTCAGCGTTTACCTCCGCTACATCGTTCAGCTCAATTGCCCCCACAGGGCACTCATCAACGCACGTCCCACAGGCGGTGCAGAGTTCAGCATCAACCACAGCTGGCATTTTTCATCACCTCAACGCAGTGGACAAGGTAACCGAATATAACCTTTTTCCTTTTCTCCGGAAATTAACGCAGCTTCGCTCAACAGAGTTTTTGACTCTCAGATATTCAGACAGATAATTTAACTTTTCATGTAGCTAAATCGTATTACATTCAGGGCACGGCCAAACGGTATATATGGGCTGGTGCGAGATGAGAGCATGAACTACATAGCAGGTGTGGTCGAGAGGGCGAAGAGCTTTGAGGACGAGGAGCTCTACAGGGCCCTGCTTTATGGGGACTTCTGAACCCACTCATTTTTTTAATCCCTGCAGGCATACTCTCTCCGGTGGGTAAGAAGAAGATCAGATTGACCAGAGAGGGAGCGTTGATTATAGGCTCCACAGGAGTCATCGCCGATCTCCATCTCGGAATAGAGGGCACGCTCGAGGAGAGGGGCGTGGCAATACCGTCAATGCAGCTGGACGAGCTTGTGGAGAGGAGTGTGGCGTTAGTTGAAGAGTTCAGCCTCCAGGAGCTCGTGATTGCCGGAGACCTGAAGCACGAGTTCAGCAGGAACGTCCCGGGAGAGTGGAGGGATGTCAGAAGGTACGTCGAATCGCTGAAAGACGTGGTTAAGCTCAGGGTGGTTAGGGGAAACCACGACAACTACCTCGCCGCGATACTTGCCGACTACAGCGTTGAATTCGCGGATGCTGTGGAGGTTGAGGGCTACGCTGTCGTCCACGGCCACAGGGACTGGAAGGGCGACAGGATAATCATGGGTCACGAGCACCCGTCGATCAAGGTCAGACACAGCGGAGCGGTGTATTCCTTCAGGTGCTTTCTTCACGCCAGAAACAATGATAGGGAGGTGTGGGTCCTCCCCGCGTTCTCCACCTTCTTCCCCGGAAGCAACGTTCTGGAGGGCGAGTTTCTGTCCCCCATTCTGAGGGGGTTCAGGAGCGAGGAGATTGATGTGTACGCAATTGAGGATGACGTCTACTACATGGGAAACTTAAAAGTCCTGAGCGACCTGCTTTAGCCGGATGCTCTTCATCCTGATGCTCACCGGGAGGTGCAACCTGAGCTGCAGGTACTGCGGTGGGAGCATAGACGAGAGCGTTATGCCTGCCGAGATAACCTACGACATCTCCCAGCTCATCGACTTTCTCAATTCGTGGAAAGATGTGAGCGTCGCATTCTACGGTGGAGAACCGCTTCTCAAGGCTGAGCTGGTAAGGAGGATCATGGACGAGGTTAATGCAAAGCACTTCATAATCCAGACGAACGGTCTCCTGCTCCGGAGGCTCGGTGAGGAGTACGTTAAAAGATTTTCCACGGTGCTTGTGTCCATAGATGGGAGGAAAGAGGTCACGGAGCACTACAGAGGGAGGATCTACGAGAGGGTGCTCGAGAACGTCAGGTGGGTGAGGGAGTTCTTCGACGGAGAGCTGATCGCGAGGATGACGGCATCGCAGAGGACCGAAATCTTTGCAGACGTTCTGCACCTGCTCGAGCTGGATCTCTTCACCCATGTCCACTGGCAGATTGACGCCGTGTGGAGTGCGGAGGGAATATGGCGGGACTTTGAAGGGTGGATTGAGGACTACAAGACAGGAATCACGAAGCTCGCAAGGCTGTTCGAGGAGGAGATGGCTCACGGCAGAGTGCTCGGGATAGTCCCATTCCTCGGAGTGCTGAGCGCGATGATTTTTGACAAAAACCCGTCACCCCCTTGCGGCAGCGGGAGCGAGAGCTTCGCGATAACCACCGATGGGAGAATCGTCGCATGCCCTGTAGTCGCGGATCTTCCTTGGAATACTGCCGGTAACTTGGAGGACGGGATCGTCAGGAGGGTTGAAGTGGTTGAACCCTGCCCGAGCTGCGAGCACTTTCACATCTGCGGTGGTAGGTGTCTGTTCTCAAACAGGGAGCGGCTGTGGGGGGAGAGAGGGTTCAGAATGCTGTGCGACGCGACGAGGCACCTGATATGGGAGATGGAGAGGGTCAAGGAAAGGGCAATTTCCCTTGCTGAGACGGGTGTGATAGACCTTGACCAGCTCAGGTATCCCCGATTCCTGAATACAACCGAGATCATTCCTTAGACAGCTTTTTAAACAGCCCGAAACCATCGACAACCTATGCTTCTGCAGGAGTTCGTTGCGTGGACACTGGTGACACTCGCGGCAGTGACCCTCACCATAGCAGTGGCCAGAAGGTTCGGAGTTGAGGTGATTATTGGAGTCTACGCGGTGCTTACGGTCGTGGCGAACATAGTGGCAGTGAAGCTCATCTCCGTCGCATCGGTTGTTGCTCCGGCGGGAGTGATAGTCTACGCGATAACCTTCCTGATCACCGACTTCATAAGCGAGGTCTATGGAAAGGAGGCGGCCAAGAAGGCGGTGATCACAGGGCTTACGGCCAACATCGTCTACCTCCTCTCGATATACGCAGTCCTACAGTGGACTCCGGCACCGTTCGTGGGAGAGGAGTTCGAGAGAGCCTTCAACCAGATCTTCGGGCTAACACCAAGAATCGTCTTCGCCTCCTTACTTGCCTTCGCCATCAGCCAGACCAACGACGTCTACGTCTTCCACCTGATAAGGGAGAGGACGTCCGGAAAGCACCTGTGGATCAGGAACAACGCCTCCACTGCGATGTCACAGCTGATAGACACGGCGGTGTTCATAACCGTGGCGTTCTACGGGATTGCACCTGTCTGGGAGCTAATAGTCGGGCAGTACCTGCTGAAGCTGCTCATAGCCCTGCTCGACACACCATTCCTCTACGCAGGAGTGATGGTTTACAGGGCGTTAAAGCCAAACGTCAATGTCGGAGAGGGTTAAAACCTTTCTTCCACTCCTCTCTATCTCGCTCACAAGCCTCTTTGTCGGGTTGCCGTGGTAGAAGAGGACGTAGTCGGGATTGCAGTGCTCCACCAGACCGATTATCCCCCTGTAGTCCACGTGGTCGCTTACCGTGATCCTGTTCCTGTAGAAGTTCTGGGCTGAGAGCACGTAGCCGTTGGTGACGCTCTTCGGAGGCAAAAGCATGGCGTCACCATCCTGATAATCAATCCCGAGCGCCCTGCAGATTCTCTCAATCTTATCCACAGTTCTGAAGCCTATCTCGTGCTGGGAGAGAAGAGTGGCTATCCTCTGGGCCTTCCCTATTGGATACACCCCGAGCTCGTATCCGTTCTCCGCAACCTCTATGACCCTGTCTATCTCGTCATCGAAGACGTAGTTCGGGTGCCCGTAGGTCGCCTCTGCGATTAGGAACTCACACTCCGGAAGGTCAGAGAAGTCCTTAACATCCCCCGTGATCAGGATGCCGCTGTCCCTGAAGTGGTAGGCGGTGGAGCCGTGCATGTGGTGGGTTGGATACGTTGCTACAGACACCCCTCCCAGCTTCAGCCTCTCCCCCACCTCGTGCACGCTGCCCCTGAACCTCTCCCCGCTCACGGCCTCCAGAATCTTGGCAGTCTCGGTCGATGCTATGGCTTTGTGGTTTTTCATGTTCCTCTGGCCGAAGTGATCCGAGTGGGCGTGGGTGATTATGTTGTAGCCTTTCCCAGGAGAAGAGTCGATGTGAAAGTCAACACCGTTAACTCTGATCGAGAAGTGGGGACGGAATCCCCTTCCGTACTTCCTCCTGAATATGAGCGTCCCGAAGCTCTCGGCGATGTCGAGAATGCTCATTCACTTATCCCTCTTCTTCCTGTAGCATATCATGCAGTCCTTGCACTTCTCGGGTATGTTTGTCATGGTCGCTCATAGCTCGCAGGTTTATTTTAAGCTTTTCTCCTGACTTGGGTGTGGTCAATATTACGTAACAAAATTTAAGAAAAAATACACAGACCGTTAATATCCTGCCCAAATCTGGTTAAAGCTCTCCCGCATCTTTCAAAATCTGCTCAACGACTTCCTTGCTCAGCCTGAAACCCTTTTTCAGAAGATTGTTGACAACGGGTTTGATTTCAGCATAATATCCTCTTTTCTTTCCCAGAAGAATTAGCCCAACAGTTCCGATAACCCTCAATCCGAGAGAAGAAGCTGTATTTCTTGCGGATTTGTCATCTATAATCATCAGGTCTGCTTTAAGCTCGACTGCCAGAGCTATAGCTTCAGCCTCGCCTGTATGAAGCTTTTCTTTGAGCAAGTCTACAACAATCCTGTTCTGCACATCCCTGACCTCGATCCATTCTGGAGTGACTTCTCCGAATTCTTCAGCAACACCTCTTGGTATTATAATTCTTTCAAACAGAAATTTCAGGAGGTCTAACTCCCCAATATTTGATAGAACTACCAGAGGGCTTGTGTTCGAGACTACTATCACTGCAACCCCTCGATAGTCTTCAAGTCCCTTCTGAACTCCTTTAAATCATAATTTATCTCTACACCTCTTTTTCTCAATTCGTACAGAAATTCTCTAATGCTCAGCTCAGCTATCTCTGCAGCCTTTCCAAGGCTTACTTTCTCTTCTCGGTAAAGTTCTATGGCTGTAAGAAGCTTCACCTCACTGTCAAAGTTCTTGATTCCAATGGTTTTTACCACATCAAAAGGAAACTCGACCCTCACTTTTTCACCCATATTACTCCCCAATTTACAATCATACTGAGAACTATTAAAGGTTTTATCTCTCAACTGTGAGGTTTTATGTAGTCCCGCTGGCAAAACTTATGTGGTAAGCTTAGACCTGTTCACATTAACACAAACTCCAGCAGAAATAATATCGATTATGTGAAATGCCTGAAAAATCTCTGTTATCTGTTGTTTGAAAGTATCGCTTACCTCATTCTTTCTATGAACTCTCTCGCGGGGATTATTTTAATTCCTTCAAATTCTCCGGCTCTCAGCAGGTGTTTGTCCCCACTCACTATGTACTCTGCCCCGCATTCGAGTGCACACTCCAAGAACTTGTTATCTTCGGGATCTTCCCGTATGATTTTCAGTTTTCTCTTTGGATTCACGACCTTGGACAATCCTGAGATTTCTCTTAGAACTTCTTTTGAGCTTATTCCTGCTTTTTCCAGTACGGTCTTTATTTTTGGGTACTCGAGAACTCGAGCTATTTCTCTTAAAATCTCTTCTGAAACAAAAACCTCTATTTCCCCACTATTGAACAGATCGTCAAATTCCTTGCCCAAGGTTTTGTTGAAGAATATCGAGACCCAGATGTTTGTGTCCAGAACTACCTTTGTTTTCTTGCCCACTCAACGGCCTCCGTTACAAGTCTATCTACGTCAATATTCTCTTTTTCAGCCACTGATGAGATTCTGGAACTCATTTCCAAAAAATTTAGTCGTTCCACCTTTCTCAGAACTATTTCGTCATTTCTCACAATAACTGCCAGCTTTTCACCGGATTTTATGCCCAGCGCGTCTCTCACATCCTTGGGTATTACTACCTGTCCTTTTCCGGAAACTTTCACGATGCTTTCCAACTTTTCCATAATGTTGGATTAGTTGGAATCGTATAAATAGTTTAATCTACACTCTCCCGCACCTTCAGCCTGACCGAAAAATTTAAATACTATTAGCTAAAAATTACTAACCAGATGTTAGTAAACAACAGTAAGGACAAGGGCTGGGAGGAAATAATCGAGCTGCTCGCAAACGAGAGCAGGCGCAGGATACTCCAGCTGCTCACAAAAAAGCCATGCTACGTCAGCGAGATATCATATGCCCTCAGAATGGCTCCCAAGGTCGTGCTCGAGCACCTTGAGAAGCTCGAGAGGGCCGGGATAATAAGGAGCTACGAGGAGGGCAGGAGGAGGTACTATTACATCGACAGGACGTTCAACATATCCATAACGATCTCTCCCCACAGATTCGCGATAGAGGTCATCGGAGAGCAGGATGGAGATCTGCAGAAGACTTTCAGCGAGGTTGCAGCGCTGATGAACAGGAGAGCAGGGAGGGAGCTCAGCGAGGTATTTGAAAGGCTTAGAGACATGGAGAGAGCCTTCAGGATGCTCCAGAAGGACATATCCGACAGGATAGACGAGCTCATAGACAGGATGATAGTCGAGCTTGACAGGATGAGGCTCGACGAGATCAGCAAGGTCGTGCTCTACGCCCTGATCAAGGGGCTGGACACACCGGAGAAGATCTCCCAGACCTTCGGAATTCCTTACGAGGAGGTCAATCTCGCGCTCACGAGGCTCGAGAAGAGCGGACTCGTGTCGAAGGTTGAGGATGGTGGTGTTGTGAGGTTAAAACTCAGATGGAGAGGTGATGTGAATGAGTGAGGATGTGTATTTGAGGGTTGCTGAGGCTTACCACAGGGATGTTGGAAGGGGAATAGCGAGAGTGGATCCCGAGGTAATGGCCCAGCTCGGACTGCAGAGCGGGGACATAATAGAGATCACAGGAAAGAACAAGGTCCCCGCCATAGTGTGGCCCGGTTACCCAGAGGACAGGGGGAAGAGGATAATCAGGATTGACGGCAACATCAGGAGCAACGCAGGCGTGAGCATCGACGACAAGGTGAAGATAAGAAAGGTCGAGGCGAAGCCTGCGGAGAAGATAACCCTCGCCCCGACAGAGCCAGTGAGGCTGATGGGTGGCGAAGCATACCTCCAGAGGCTTCTCGAAGGCAGACCGGTGATAAGGGGTCAGAAGATCAGGGTGGAGGTTTTCGGCCACGTACTGACGTTCGTGATAACGTCCACCAAGCCGTCGGGCGTTGTGATAGTCTCGAGGAACACGCAGGTCGAGCTCAAGGAGAAGCCCGTCGAAGAGGTGAAGAGGCAAGTGCCTAACGTAACCTACGAGGACATCGGTGGTCTGAAGAGGGAGCTCAGGCTTGTTAGAGAGATGATAGAGCTTCCGCTGAAGCACCCAGAGCTGTTCCAGAGGCTCGGAATAGAGCCGCCCAAGGGAGTGCTGCTCCACGGACCTCCGGGCACTGGAAAGACCCTGATCGCTAAAGCGGTTGCGAACGAGGTTGACGCGCACTTCATCTCGATCAGCGGGCCAGAGATAATGAGCAAGTACTATGGCGAGTCAGAGCAGAGGCTGAGGGAGATTTTTGAGGAAGCGAAGGAGAACGCTCCGAGCATAATATTCATAGACGAGATAGACAGCATCGCTCCGAAGAGGGAAGAGGTCACTGGTGAGGTCGAGAGGAGGGTCGTGGCCCAGCTTCTCACCCTGATGGACGGCCTCGAGGCGAGGGGACAGGTGATAGTCATAGGTGCAACCAACAGGCCTGACGCGGTTGATCCAGCGTTGAGGAGGCCGGGCAGGTTCGACAGGGAGATTGAGATTGGTGTGCCTGACAAGGAGGGCAGGAAGGAGATACTCCAGATACACACAAGGGGAATGCCCATCGAGCCTGACTACAGCAGGAGCGAGGTTCTCAGGATACTCGAGGAGTTCAAGAGCTCAGAAAGGTTCGACAGGGAGAAGGTCGAGAGGATAATCGAGAAAGTCGAGAAGGCCGGCAGCGAGGACGAGGTCATCTCAGCTCTCAAGGAGGACGAGGAGATCTTCAGCGAGGTCAAGGCGAGGCTCATAGACGAGATGTTTGATTACATAGCCGAGCTCACCAACGGATTTGTCGGTGCAGACCTCGCAGCGCTCGCGAAGGAGGCGGCGATGCATGCGCTCAGGAAGAGGATGGAGAAGGGAGAGATAGACATCGAGGCTGAGGAGATACCGGCTGAGGTGCTCGAGAGCCTGAAGGTGACCATGGACGACTTCCTTGAGGCTCTGAAGAACATCGAGCCATCGGCGATGAGAGAGGTACTGGTTGAGGTTCCTAACGTCAAGTGGGACGACATAGGCGGGCTCGAGAAGGCCAAGCAGGAGCTAAGAGAGGCAGTGGAGTGGCCGATGAAGTACCCTGAGCTCTTCAGGGAAGTCGGAATAAAGCCGCCAAAGGGTATACTGCTCTACGGCCCTCCGGGCACAGGAAAGACGCTGCTCGCAAAGGCTGTTGCGAATGAGAGCAACGCCAACTTCATAAGCGTCAAGGGGCCTGAGCTGCTGTCCAAGTGGGTCGGAGAGAGCGAGAAGCACGTGAGAGAGATGTTCAGGAAGGCAAGACAGGTGGCGCCGTGCATAATCTTCTTCGACGAGATAGACAGCCTCGCCCCAAGGAGAGGAGGAATAGGAGACTCGCACGTCACCGAGAGGGTGGTTAGCCAGCTGCTCACCGAGCTCGACGGTCTCGAGGAGCTCAAGGACGTGGTGGTGATCGCAGCGACCAACAGACCGGACATGGTGGATCCGGCACTGCTGAGACCGGGCAGGATAGAGAGGCACATATACATCCCGCCACCGGACAAGGAGGCGAGGAAGGAGATATTCAGGATCCACACGAGGAACATGCCACTCGCGGAGGATGTAAACCTTGAGGAGCTTGCGGAGAAGACCGAGGGCTACAGCGGTGCTGACATCGAAGCCGTTTGCAGGGAGGCTGGCCTGACTGCCATCAGGGAGGCGATATCGAAGTACAGCGAGGACGAGGTAAAGAGGGCAGTGAAGGAGATCAGGGTCACGAGAGACCACTTCATGAAGGCGATAGAGAAGGTGAAGCCGAGCCTCACCGAGGAGGACATAAAGAAGTACGAGGAGATCGTGAAAGATTTCCACAAGATGTACTCCTAATTTTTTAATCTCGAAAAAAGTTTGGGAGGTGATGTGTCATGCCATGGAGGAGGAAGAAGAGAGACTGGGATGAAGAGGACTGGTTTGACGAGTTCTTCAGGTTCCCGTTCGAGGAGTTTGACGAGCTGTTCAGGAGAATGATGAGGGAGTTCGACGAGCTCATAAGGACTGCCGAGCTCTCAGAGGGTAGGCCGATAGTCAGGGGCTTCAGCATAAGGATCGGCCCTGACGGCAAGCCGGAGATCAGGGAGTTCGGTACGAAGCCGACCATAAAGGAGGACATCGACCAGAGGAAGCCGCTCGTTGACGTCATCGAGACCGACGAGGAGATTCAGGTCATAGCGGAGATGCCAGGTGTCAACAAAGAGGACATTGAGCTAAGCGCGAGCGAGACCAAGCTGGAGATAAAGGCCGAGGGAGAGAACAGGAAGTACTACGAGGTCGTTGACCTGCCCGACGAGGTCGATCCGGACTCAGCGAAGGCCAGATACAACAATGGCGTGCTCGAGGTCGTGCTGAAGAAGAAGCACCCGAAGAAGGAGAGCAAGAAGAGGATAAACATCGAGTAACCCTTTTTTATTTTTAAACTCTTTTTTCACAGCCCCGCAACAAGGGGGGTTATGTAGGTCTCCACCAGCGCGGCAATCAGCAGCATTGGAAGGGGAAGCATCACGAACCTCTTTATGTACGCCATGAGAACGCTGTTGAGGTCAACATCCTCTCCCCTGAACCTTCTCAAGGCCTGATACCCGATTTCAAGCCCGTAGGCGCAGCTCAGAAGGACTGCCGGGATCTCGAGGATGCCGTGGGGTACGAGCATCATCGCCGTTTTGAGCACTCCAAACTCCACACCAATCACGCCGACGACCAGACCTATGATCACTCCGTTGAGGATGACGAAGAGCACCGGAACGATTCCGAAAGCTATGCCGAGCACCATTGCCATGAACGACTTCAGGGAGTTGTTCATGAAGATAAACAGGAAGATCTCGTAGTGCTCGAGGTTCCTGACGAAGTCGAAGCTCGAGAATGTGCTGTTCACGACCTCCTCTGAACCCTTTGCGTCAAGCATGGTATACGCGTATCCAGCAAGCAGGGAAATGACAAAGAGGAGGGTTACGATGGCCAGACTCCTCATGCTCACACCCCGAAGGTCATCCTGAGACCGTTCCTAATTCCCGGAGCGAATCCGAGGGTGAAAAGGACGAACTTTATGAAGCCCGCGAGGCTCTCTTCCTCCTCTTCCCTGTCCAGAATGTAGAGGATCGGGATGATGACAGCAAGCTTCAGGGGCACCATTATCCACGGGCCGAAGAGGGATATGAAGTACCTCGGAACGACGTGGAGCTCCCAGTACCCGAGGAACTGGATTCCAAGGAAGCTCGTCGATCCGTCCATGAGCTGGGCAAACACTACGGCCTTGCTGAAGCTATCTGCTTCAATCTTGGTGGAAATCAGGTGGTAGGCTGCCGTGATGGTTGCGGCTATTGTGAGGGCAGTTGGAATCACCCACCAGTTCTCCACCTCGAGGTGGGTGAAGAGGAATGCGAGGACGATGAGGGAGAGGACGATTCCCGGGTAAGGGTAGCGCCTGTAGTCCGTTCTGAGGGAGATTATTAGGGCCGCGAACGTGATGATGAAAGTCAGGATGTATATGAAGGGTGTCATGAGGAGGTATGAGTAGGGGGGCTGGACGAAGCCCGCGTCCTCAACAATCCTTGTGGATGAACCGAGAAGGATGTACGGAAAAGTGTAGAGGGCGAACCTGAGGTCGAACCTGACCCTCGGGCTGAGGTACCTGTAGAGGAGATATATGGCGACGATAAGTATCGCCGCGAATGTCATCGTGTTGACAGGGTTGTACCCCTCCTTGTAGACGATCGAGTCTATGAAGTACTCCTTTATGAAGCCGTAAACGTCCATTGAGACATCGTTTAAAAAGGGCTATTTAAATCTACTGCATTCTGCGACCGAAAAGTTAAAATTCGGATTATTTTACTAATCTCAAAAACCGGAAGGAGGTTATAGAGAAAAATGGGCTTGGACATATGTAATGTTTGCGGTCTGCCGAAAGACCTCTGCGTTTGCGAAGAGGTGGCAAAGGAGCAGCAGCAGATAACGATAAAGGTGACCAAGAGGAGGTACGGCAAGGAGGTCACCGTGATAGAGGGCATCGACAAGGGAGAGATCAACCTTGAGGAGCTGGCGAAGTACCTGAAGTCTAAGCTTGCGTGCGGTGGGACGGTAAAGAACGGAGCCATAGAGCTCCAAGGAAATCATGTGGCTCGCGTAAAAGAGCTACTCGTAAAGAAGGGGTTCAATCCAGACAGGATCAAAACCTGAGGAGCCCCCTCACTATATCCCAAATCACCTCTTTTATATTTATCCCGTAGTGGGTTGAAAGGTACCACAGCCCGTAGAACGTTCCGATCATGCTCCCCACGTTTGTCAGGGCTGCCACCATTATAACCCTGAACGCCCTATTCCTGTAGAGGTCTCTGAGGGAGTCCGAGCTCAGCATATCCTCAAGATCATGCTGGGTTGGTTTCCTCACGAAGAACTCCACAAGGCCAGAGAACCACCCTGCAGCAAGCAACGGGGAGAGTGAGGTGAGCCATGCGACGAAAAAGGCGGTGAGGATCGAAAGAGGGTGAGCCCCGGCAAGTGCCGCGAGAACTGCCGCGGGAATCCCGTTTGCCAGAAACCAGACCATGAATGCAGATAGAAACTCGGACGTGCCGAGCTTCAGCAACACTGAGACGAGCAGCAGAGCCACAATCGCCGTTACAGCAAATCCGGCAGCCTTTGCGACGCTAAACCTCCTTTCTTTCACATGCATGAGCTCCGAGATGTCTGGGAGGCTCTCCGGATTCGCGAGCAGCTTTTCTATCCCCTCTCTGTGACCTGCCCCCACAACCGCCACGATCCTGTCGTACCTCTTCAGGGCGTGAAGCAGGTTTATAGCCATGAACGCGTCCCTCTCATCCACGAGTATCTTCGCCGTCTTCGGAGATATTCTCCTGAACTCCTCGACGAGCATCTCGAGAACGTCCTTTTCGAGTATTTCATCCACCTCAACGTCGTCAGACTCAAAAAGCCCCCTCAGCATGTGGTAGAAAAGCTTGAGCTTCTCAACGATGCCGAGCTCGCTCCACAGCCTGCGCATGGTTATGGCCAGATCCCTGTCTATGAGCAGAACGTCTGCCCCGACCTCCTTGGCCTTCTCTATCGCTCTGAGCATCTCCTCCCCCGGGGTCACTCCAGTTTCCCTGCCAATCCTCCTCTGGAAGTTCGAGAGGATCAGCTGAAAGAGGAAGAGGAAGACGTTGCCCTTTCTAATAACCTCGGCGAGGTTCACGTTCTCCCTCTCCCCGATGAGCGCCCTGTACCTCCTGACGTCGAGCTCAACAGCAACCGCGTCCGGCCTCTCCTCCTCGATTACCCTCTCGACCTCCTCAATGCTCTTCCTCGAAACGTGGGCAGTCCCGACTATCACGAGCCTCTTCTGCTCGCCCTCATCCAACCCTGAGCACCTCCTGAATCTGCATCAGTCTCACGAGGTCGGTCTTCGAGACTATGCCCACAACCGTTCCATCCTCAACAACCGGGATCCTGCCAACTCCCGTCTCGTTCATTATCCTGAACGCCTCCGTTGCAGGGTCGTCTGGAGAGAGGACGATGACGTCCCTGCTCATCAAATCGCCTATCCTCTCATCACCCCTCCTCCCCGTCACGTCGTGCAGCGTGATTATTCCCACGAGCCTACCGTCATCCACCACCGGATAGCCGAGGTGCTTGTTCTTGAAGACGAACTGCACGAACTCCTCAACCGTCATGTCCGGCGTGACCACCTTCACGTCCGGCGTCATTATGTCTCTGACTCTCAGCCTCCCAAGAATCGCCTCTATCCTCGACATCTTCTCCTCCTCACTCGCCCCAAGGTAGATGAAGATTGCAATCAGCGTGAGCCAGAGGTTATAGACTATCCCGAAGACCGCCATGAAGACTGCGATCCCCTTCCCTATCTCCGCTGCGAGGAATGTTGCTCTCTCAAAGCCGAATCGCTCAGAGAGCAATCCTCTGAGAACCCTGCCGCCATCGAGCGGGAATGCGGGGATGAGGTTGAAGACGGCTATCAGCAGGTTTATCCTGTAGAACACGCCGAAGAACTCCCAGACCACCGGGATTCCTGTTTTTGATAGCGCGTAGGAAACCAGAGCTATTGCCACGCTGACCGCAGGCCCTGAGAGCGAGACGAGGACCTCCTTGAACCCTCTGGGTTGCCTCTCGAGGACGGCAATTCCACCGAACACGAAGAGAACAATCTCCCTCACGCTGTACCCGAGCCTCCTGCTGACTACCGAGTGGCCGAACTCGTGGAGGAATACTGCAACGAAGAGGGAGAGCGACGCAAGAGCTGAGAGGAGGATGGCGTTTTCCTGCCCTTTGAAACCGTACGGATACTCCTGAACGCTGAAGACCCATGTGAGGAAGACGAGGATTATGAAGAGGGAGTAGTGAACCCTCACGCTTATTCCAGAAACGCTGAACAGCCTTATAGCGGACATTAAAAAATTGAGTTGCGGAGAGGGTTATAACGTTTCCGCATCAGGGGAAAATTCCCCTCTTCCTCAGAGCCTCCACAACCCTGTCGAGAGCCACGACCATGGCAGCATCTCTCCAGAGGATGTCCCCGTACTCCTGCTTCGTCCTCAGCAGGTCGTTGAAGGCCCTCACGAGGATCTTCTCAAGCTCTGCATTGACCTTCTCGAGATCCCAGAAGTACCTCTCCAGATCCTGAACCCACTCGAAGTAGCTGACTATGACACCTCCAGAGTTGGCGAGGATGTCAGGAACGACGAGCTCGCACTTCTTGTCCAGATATTCCTCAGCTTCAGGAGTTATCGGGCCGTTCGCACCCTCCACAACAAGCCTCGCCTTTATGTTCCTCATGTTGCTCTCGTTTATGACGTTCTCTATCGCTGCGGGAACGAGCACGTCCACGTCGAGCTCGAGGAGCTCCTCATTGGTTATCTGCTCCCCCTCATACCCAACCACCGTACCCGTCTTCCTCTTGAACTCGAGAACCTCATCTGGATCGAGACCCTCGGGGTTGAACACTCCTCCTCTTGAGTCCGAGACTGCGACTATCGTTGCACCCATCTCGTGCAGCGTCTTGGCCGCCCAGTAGCCCACGTTCCCATAACCCTGAACTGCGACCGTCATCTCGCTTATGTCCATACCTATGGCCTTCGCAGACTCCCTCGCGATTATCGCCACACCCCTGCCGGTTGCAGAGTTTCTTCCGAGAGACCCGCCCAGTGAGACGGGCTTTCCGGTGACTATCCCCGGGACAGCGTATCCCTTGTAGACGCTGTAGGTGTCCATCATCCACGCCATCGTCTGCTCGTCCGTGTACATGTCCGGAGCTGGGATGTCCCTCTCTGGCCCTATGAAGGGTATGAGCATCGTCGTGAATCTTCTCGTGAGCCTCTCAAGCTCTCCTCTGCTCAGCTCCTTCGCGTTAACCCTGACTCCGCCCTTTCCCCCTCCAAACGGGATGTTCACGAGGGCGCACTTCCAGGTCATCCACATCGCAAGGGCCTTCACCTCATCCATCGTGACGTTGGGGTGGTACCTTATCCCCCCCTTGTAGGGCCCCCTGATGCCGCAGTGCTGAACCCTGTAGCCGGTGAAGATCCTGAGGCTGCCATCGTCCATCTTCACCGGAACCTTCACCTCAACAGCCCTGTCGGGAACCTTGAGGTACTCGACTATGCCCTCATCCACTCCCGCTATCTCCGCGGCCCTTTCAAGCTGATAACAGGCCATCTCATACGGATTCACTCTCTCACCTCCAGAAAACCAAAATCCCGGCCAATTTCCAGCCAGGCCCACGCCCACACAACACACTCAAACGCCCTGACGAGATCTCCTTTCTCAAGAAAGTAGTGCGAATCACTGATATAAGCCTTTATGTTCTCCACGAACCTCCTGTCACCCTCAAAGCTGAGTCTCTCGATCCTCTCGAGCCACTTAACCGTCTCGCTCCTCAGCTCGCTCTCGAGGCTCATACTTCTTCACCTTCAGGGTGAGTCCGTCCCTCCCAACGACAACGATCTCATCTCCTCTCGAAAGCTCCTCCTCGCTCTCGATCCTCCACAGCTCCCCGTGCACCTTCGCCATTCCCTTTCCACCGGAGAAGATTACGACCTCTCCCCTCTCGCCTATGAGCGCCTCTGCCCCGACCTTCTTCCTCATCTTCCTCAGCTGCACCACCTTGACTATCGCGTAGGTCATGATTATCCCCAGCCCGCTCGCAATGCCGCCAACGAGCATGGGAAAGCTCGTGTAGAAGTCTCTGGGCATCAGGGGCTCGTCGTAGAGCATCAGCGTGCCGAGGACAATGCAGACTATCGAGGCGACACCGAGAACTCCATACGTGGGGGTGAGGAGCTCGGCTATCAGGAATGCTATCCCCAGAAGTATCAGGAGGATCCCCATGTAGTTCACTCCGATTATCCCGAGCCCGAAAAGTGCGAGCAGCAGGCATATTGCTCCGAGCACCTCGGCCCCCATTCCCGGCGACGTGAGGCCGAATATCAGCCCGTAAATTCCGATGATGAGCAGTATGGACGCAAGCTCCGGAGACGTCAGAAGCTCAAGCACCTTCGCCTTCAGCGGCTTCTCGGCGACCACTATCTCGGCATCCTTTGTGTTCAGCACCCTCTCGCCCGTTGACGTCTCAACGACCATCCCGTCGACCTTCCTCAGGAACTCGAGCTTGCTGTCCGCGAGGACGTCTATTATCCCGTACCTGTAAGCCTCCTTTGCAGAGGCGCTGTAGGCTTCTGTCACAAACCTCTCGATTGCAGTCTCGTTTCTCCCCCTCTTCTCCGCTATGGCCTTTGCGTAGCTCGCCAGATACTTCACGGCCTTCTCCCCTACCCTTGGCTCTCCAACACCCACGGAAATTGGGGTGGCGGCGCCTATGGACGTGCCGTTTGCCATTCCGGCAACGTTGGCGGAGACGACTATCAAAGACCCTGCCGAGGCAGAAAAGGAGCCTGGAGGCACGTAGGTCAGCACGGGAATCTCGCTGTTCAGTATAAGGGAGATTATCTTCTCCGTGGAGGATACAAGCCCTCCCGGAGTGTTGACCACTATCAGCAGCGCGTCCGCGTTCCTCTCCTTCGCAAGCTCCATCGCGTTTTCGAGCGTGACGTATGTGCCCTCGTTTATGGTTCCCTCGATTTTCACCTCGACAATTGCTCCTGAGGCTAAGGGCGTGAAAGCGAGGATGCAGAGGATGGCTAAAATCGGAGCAAGGAGTTTTTCCATGAAAAAAGTTTGCGAGGATGGATAAAAAGGTTACTCAATGTAGATCGCCGGCTTACCCGGCATTGCGACCCTCCTCTTCTCCTCAGGAACCCTGTCAGCGTCGAAGGACACCTCAAGCCCGGTCTCCCTCTCTATGAAGTCCTTTGCACCTCTGACGATCCTCTCCTCGTCGAGAGATGCGAACTCTGCACCCTCTCTGAATATCCTCTTGAGGAAGCTCTGCACCTCCTTGGCCATCCCCCTCAGCCTCTCGTCCTTCATGAGCTCCTTCATAGCCACCTTCATGTTGCCCTTGCTGCTCGCAACCCTCACAACGTCCCTCTTCCAATCCTCTGCAAAAACTATGTAGACTCTCCTCGCATCCCTGACGAACTTCCTGACCTCGTTTATGTCGTCTATCAGCACCTTCAGGTACTCCTCCGCCATCTCAAGCTCCTCGTCCACCTTGCTCTC
Source organism: Geoglobus ahangari (assembly GCF_001006045.1). Classification (NCBI taxonomy): domain Archaea; kingdom Methanobacteriati; phylum Methanobacteriota; class Archaeoglobi; order Archaeoglobales; family Archaeoglobaceae; genus Geoglobus; species Geoglobus ahangari. The sequence continues at coordinate 1,650,242 of NZ_CP011267.1, read as the reverse complement.
GTCGTATTCGGGGTACCTCTCGAGGCTGATGAAGGTGTCGTGCTTCCAGTGCCAGATCTCCTCGCAGATATGTGGTGTGAATGGGGCAAGCAGCCTGAGCCAGTCGTCGAATATGACCGCGAGGTTCTCCCCGCCCCTCCTCAGGTACCACCTGATGTCGCTCATCACCTCGAAGAAGGCCGTGTTTATCGCCCTCCTCGTCTGCAGCCTGTCCATAGCGTCTCTCGTATTCTTTATTGCCTTCTGGAACCTGCTCACCAGCCACCTGTCGAGATCTGTCAGCTCTTCGACCTCCTTCAGGTAGTACTTCTCGGCGAGGCTGTAGAGCCTTGATAGATGAGCCGAGAGGTTCTCCACGTCCCTCCTCTTCCAGTCAGCGTCGCTGTCGTACTCTGATGCATGGAGTATGTACATCCTCGTCACGTCTGCCCCAAACTCCGAAACGGCCCTCTTGAGGGTCAGAAGCGGGCCCTTGCTCTTGCTCATCTTCTTTCCTTCAAGGCTCACAAAACCGTTCACGGCTATTGCCCTCGGCCAGTACTTCTTCGGGAAGAGCGCGATATGGTGGAAGAGGAAGAACAGCAGGTGGTTGGCCACGAGATCCTTCCCGCTGCTCCTGAGATCCACTGGGTACCAGTACTCGAAGTCCCTCCTTATCCTTTCCAGAAGGTCGACATCAACCCCAGACCTCTCAGAGACCTCCGCCACATCACCCTTCCCGAGGAAAACGAAGTCGAAGAACTCGGGAACGAGGTTCTCTGCCTTCAGCACCCCCTCATTCACGTACCTCGCTATTATGTAGTAGGCCATGTATATCGTCGAGTCCGAGAGGCTCTCTATCAGCCACTCCCTGTCCCAAGGTATCCTCGTCCCCAGACCCTTTCTCCTCGCACACGCCTTGTCCTTGAGCCACTCTATCTTGTTCCTGAACTCCTCCTTGTAGTACTCCGGGATTATCGTCATCTCCTCGAGCCACTCCAGAACCTTCTCCTTCCACTCGGGATTCGAGTAGTTCAGGAACCACTGATCCTTGACGACCTTCACCACGCACTTTGTTCCGCACCTGCATATCACGGGCTTCTCGCTGAACTCGTAGAAGACGTCTCCCTTCCCCTCCCTGATCAGATCCTCGTGAACCCTGTCCTTTGCAACGCTGACCTTCATCCCCGCGTACTTTCCAGTGTTCTCGAGCATCACTCCCTTGTGGAACTCCTTCTTGTAAACGGTCTTCGTCGCCTTCTCCAGAAGGTCAGCGTCGCTCTGACTCTTCACCCCGAGCTCTTCAACGATGTCCTTGGCCGGGATCTCGTACTCCTCCCCCTCAATTCTTATCAGCACGATGGGCTTTATTCTGGAGAGCAGGTCTCTCGGGATTCCGTACTTCTCGAGCACATCGCTCTTCTCGAGATCTTTCAGAGCCACGTAGTCGAACGGGGCGTGGGCCGGGACAGACATCACGACACCGGTCGCGTTGTCGGTGTCGACGAAGTCCGCAGGGAGGACAGGAACTCTGTCACCCGTTACGGGATTTATCGCGAACTTTCCAAAGAATTTTGAGGTGTCCACTTCCTCAACAAGCCTGACATTCTTGTCCGTGTAGGTGAGCTTCTCGTAAGCCTCCCTGCTAACCAGCCACCTCTCACCATCGACCTCCGCTATCACGTACTTGGCAGGCTTCAGCCAGATGTTCGTGACCCCAAAAACCGTCTCGGGCCTGAGGGTTGCGCAGGGGAGAATCAGGTCATCATCCTCGAGCCTGAACTTTATGACCGTGAACTCGACAATCGTCGCCTCCTCTCCGGCAAGCAGGTCGTGATCCTCAACTGGGTTGTCATCGTTGGGGCAGTACCTCACTGGATGGCTCCCCTTGACTATCAGACCCTTCTCCTTCAGCTTCCAGTACTGCCACTCGATGAACTTCTGGTAGGTCTCGTCCATCGTCGTGAACTTTCTCCTCCAGTCTATGGAGAACCCTATCATCTTCAGGGCGTTCTCAGCCTCCCTCGAGAAGTACTCCACTATCCTCTCCGGGGTCGTCAGCTTTATCAGCTCGTCGTAGGGCACGTCATGGTACTTGGTGTAGACCTCTATCGTCCTTTCATCCCTCTTGGCTATCAGCTCAGCCAGACCGATGATCGGCGTGCCCGTGACGTGAAAGCCCATCGGGAAGAGCACGTTATAGCCCAGCATCCTCTTGTATCTCGCAACCGCATCCCCAATCGTGAAAGTCCTCGTGTGACCGGCATGCAGGTTGCCGTTCAGGTAAGGATAGGGAATCGTGATGAAGAACTTCTCCTTATCAGAAACTTCCGGCTGGAAAATTGCATTTGCCTCCCACTCCCTCTGCCACTTCTCCTCGATCTCCCTGAAGTTCATGGAGTGGAATTCAATTGCAGATTAAAAATATTTACCCAATTTTCTGGAGAAGGGTGGCGAGAGGAGGTAGAGGGTGCTCAGGAGCAGAATCGCATAGACGAACTCAATGCGGAACAGCCCGCCCACCAGACAGGCGGCGAAAATGAGGAGAAGCACGGGATTCCTGAGCTTTCTGTACTCTATGTCGCTGATCATGAAAAATGCAATGGCCACGCTCACGATACCTGCTATCAAGTCTCCTGCGAGTATTCTTGTAGAGATGACGAGGAGGGAGGCCGAGGTTATCGGGAACCCAACGAAGTTCTCGTGGTGCTCGGCCGTAAATCTGGCGAGCCTGTACATGCCCGCGAGCAGGTATGCGAGGGAGAACGTGGGGAAGAAGAAGGCGGTTGCCACTCCGAATGATGCGAAGTCTGCGAGAGAGTCAACATACTTCCCGTACTTCCCGGAATACCCCTTCCTCGCAAGATACCCGTCGAAGCCATCCATCAATGCGGCGAGGAACAGATAGCGCGGGTCTCTCATCACGATGGCCATGAAGCCGAAGAGCACGTTGAAGAACGAGAAGTAGTCGGCAACGTCAATGTGCTTCTTCATCCTCTCACCGCCACGGTCTGCCCGGCCTTTACCCTCTCTCCTTCCCTGATCACGAACCTGTACCCCTCAGGCACCTCCAGCGTAACCCTCGAGCCGAACACTATCATCCCTATCCTCTGCCCCTTTTTAACCCTCTCGCCCTCTTTCACGTAGCAGATTATCCTTCTCGCAAAGAAGCCCGCGATCTGCTCCACCACGTATGTTCCATCCTCACCCTCTATGGTTATCCTGTTGGTCTCGTTCCTGATCCCCTTAAGGAAAGCGGGGCTGAACTTCCCCGGGATGTGCTCAACGCTCACAACAACTCCGTCGCATGGGGAGCGGTTAACGTGGCAGTCCAGCAGGCCCATGAATATCTCCAGCCTTCTACCTTCAACAACATCAACCCTGCCGTCAGCCGGGGAGACAACGCCATCCCCAATCTCCCTGTCAGGATCCCTGAAGAAGAAGGCAGTGAAGGCTGCGAATAAGACGAGCATGATGGAGAGTGCAGGCAGGTGAGGTGCGAGCAGGGCGGAGATGATGAGGGAGAGGAGGATTATCCTCACTCCTGCCGCTTCCATGTTCTCACCATCTCATCCTTGAGGTTGAATATGAGGTCTGCAAACTCGGGAAGGAACCTGAAGACTGCAACAGATATTGCTATGAGCGCGAGCGTGGCGAGGATCTTGGAGATCACGTGGTGGGCTATGTAGAAGCTGTCCGGGCCAAACCACTGCTCGCCGAAAGCGGCGGTTATGAAGACGTTTCTGAGAAGGTTGAGGACGTAGATGACCGGCACGGAAACGAGGAACGCATAAACTCTCCTCTTCAGGTCTGCTTTCGTAGAGACGGCTATCCCGGCAAACAGGGCCATGCTCTCTATGCCCGTGCACGCGAGTATGATCTCCACATACCTTCCCCCGTACTCTATGATGTTCCAGTCGTACCTCGTGAAGTTGAAGCCGAGCGTTTTTCCAAGGATGACGGTCATGTCGGCGGTGTGGGTTATTAGAAGGGTCTTCAGCTCGGTCAGTGCGAAGGAGAAGTAGATAAGGGACGAGACGAACGCCACGGATGTTGCCGAGACGAAAACGTCCTGATTCTCCGATCTCAGGATTGTTAAACCCATAAAGGTGAAGAGGGAAAATGCGAGAACCATTATCACGGTGTTGTAGTAGTCGGAGATCTGAAGGTAGTGGGGGATCTTGAGCAGCCAGCTAACACCGAAGATGAACCACGCGAAGAAGCCGAGGGGTTTTTTCCTCAGGACAGCATACAGGAACATGAGCGCGATCGAGAGGAATTCCAGCATACCACGAAAGTTTATCAACTGAATTTAAGATATTCGGATGTGGACCTACACATACACAGCGTGTACTCGGATGGAACCGCGACAATTGACGAGATTGCGAGGAAGGCAAGGGAGAGGGGAATGAGGATAATCGCCGTGGTCGATCACTCCGCCGAGCACCCGAGAGGCCTGAACGAGAGCAAGGCGAGGAGAAGGAGAGTGGAGATAGAACAGGCGGAGCAGAAGTACGGGATCAGGATCCTCGACGGTGTTGAGTGCGGGATACTGGAGGACGGAAAGATAATCCTGCCAAAGCATGACTTTGACCTCATAATTGCCTCCCTTCACACCCCCGTCAGGAGAGACGAGCTATACAGGAGAATAAAGAGGTGCATTCTGGAGCAGGACTTCCACGTTCTCGGCCACCTGCATGCGGGCATGTTCTCCCTCGACGGCAGGAGCGAGGAAGAGGACATGGAGATCCTCGACCTTCTTGAGGAGAGCGGAAAAGCGCTGGAGATCAACTCCAACCACATGGCTCCTCCGGAAAGCACGCTCGAGCTGTGCAGGGGCAGGAGGATCCTGTACTCCTTCGGCAGCGACGCCCACACCCTCGCCAGAGTTGGTGAGATATCATATTCAAAAAAGATGGCAAAGCTTTATCTCGACAGGGGTAGAAACATAATCCATGAAATGTATAACGCTCACCGTTGACGCCATAGTGCCTTACAAGGGCGGGATAGTTCTGATAAAGAGGAGAAACGACCCCTACAGGGGATACTACGCCCTCCCAGGCGGGATAGTGGAGTACGGGGAGAGGGTCGAGGATGCGGTCGTGAGAGAGGTGAGGGAAGAGACGGGGCTCGAATGCAGGGTGAGGAAGCTGGTTGGAGTCTACTCAGACCCTGAAAGAGATCCGAGGGGGCACTTTGTAAGCGTGTGCTTCCTCGTTGAGGTTACCGGTGGTGAGCTCAAAGCAGATAGCGATGCAGCGGAGGTAAAGGTATTTAAGCTGGGAGAGCTTCCAGAACTTGCATTCGATCATGAGAAGATGATCAGGGACGCTGAGGTGGTGCTGAATGGAGTTCTGTCCAAAGTGTAAGAGCATAATGATATATCAGGGAGACAAGGCGGTCTGCAGGAAGTGCGGATACGAGAAGGATGCTGGAGACGCGCCAACCCTCGTCACCGTCGCCAAAAGAAACGAGGAAGAGATACCGGTGATTGAGGGTGAGAATGTCAAGACCCTGCCAACCACGAACGCAATATGCCCGGCATGCGGCCACAGAGAGGCTTACTGGTGGCTCAGGCAGCTGAGGGCCGCAGACGAGAGCGAGGTGAGGTTCTTCAGGTGCACCAAGTGCGGGAAGACTTGGAGAGAGTACGATTAAATTAATATATTATTCTCAGGATTACAGAAACGCGTGTACGATGTTGTTATTGTTGGCGCCGGTTACGCTGGATCAAGTCTCTCAGGGCAGCTGGAAAAGCTGAAAGACGTGCTGGTTATTGACGAACGGGGTGTTGGTGAAAAGAGCACGAGCATATCGTCTTTTCTGAAGATCCTCGATGACGAGGTTGTGCTGAACGAGTACGACGAGTACACGATAATGACAGTTGACGGAGAGTCCTACACCTACGAATTCGATGAGCCGGTACTCGGTCTGGTAGATTACAAGAAGCTGTGTGAGAGGGCGGTCTCGCATGATGTCCACAGCGCCCGGGTTGAGGAGTATGGCGACGGATACGTCAGGCTGAGCGACGGAGAGGTTATAAGGGCAAAGGTCGTCGTGGACTGCACAGGTGTTTACGGCCAGAAACTGAGAGCAAGGTTCGGCCTGCCATCACCACCGTTCAGGGTGTCCCTGTCATTTGCAGAGATCAAAAACGGGGGCTCAGGCATCAGGAGCAACAGCCTGTACCTCATTGTCGGTCACGCGAATCTCGGCGGGTGGATTTACCCCGTTGACAATACGAAGTCTGAATTCGGATTCGCCCAAGGGAGCAGAAAAGGTGAGGCAGAATTTCCTGAGCTGAGACAGGTTGCCGAGACGATGGGCTTCAGGATGCACAAAGATACGACAATTAAAAGAAGCGAGTACGCATTTGGTTTTGTAAAACAGGTTGTTAGGGGGAGCGTAGTACTGTTCGGAGACTCGTGCGGACTCGTTCATCCCACATACATCATGGGAATCCATTACATTCATCGATTTGCTCCGATCCTTGCAGAGCATGTGGCAGGTTACCTGAGGGGGGAGAAAACATCGCTCGAAAAATACCAGAGGCTGTGGAGAGAAGCGTTAAAGAGGGCAGCGGACAACATCGCAAGAGGGTATGCAATATGGGATCTGCCAGTAGACGAGCAGATAAAGGTAACAAAAGTCCAGATCAGGGCAGGAATTAAGCCGGAGTCCATTCTCGACCACATGTGGGCATTTGACGAAAAGTTTCAGGTATTCGCGAAAAACCCCCCGAAGCTGTGGGACTTTCCGCTTAGGCTATACCTGAACTACATAAGATACAGGCTGAGCTTCATGTTCCGCTAAACCCGCCGGATATCACTATCTTCATCGCCTCCTCCACGCTTATGTCCAGATAAATCAGCTCATCCTCTGGAACGAGAACAACAAGGCCGGATGTCGGGTTGGGCGAGGTGGGGATGAACACGTTCACAAGCCTCTTGCCTGTGCTTTTCTCGGCCACCTCTATTCTCGACCCCGATGTGAACCCGATCGCGTACACACCCTTCCTCGGGTACTCCACGAGGACAACACCCTTGAGCCGCTCCACATCCGACTCTACCACAGCCTTCAGCGCCTCCTTCACGCCAACATAAACTGTCCTGACTATGGGCACTCTCTTCAGCCATTGTTCCACCTTCAGAATCGCCTTCTGACCTATGGCATGTGTTCCAAAAGCTCCGAGGGCGAGGATTACAAGAACGAGGAGGAGAACGCTCATGCCGGGGAAGTAGTAGGGGCTCGCCCTGATCGCAGGGCTCATCAGATTTTCCACGGCCATAACTGCCCAGTATATTATGAACACGGTAGTGGCAAGAGGCAGGAAAATGAGCAGACCGGTTATGAACGTGTTCCTCAACCTCTCGAGCATGTGTTTCTTTTTCAGCTTCCAATTATAAATTGGTTTTCCGGAAAAGGCATCATAATGAGGGGAATAACAACATCGAAAAGATATATGTAATCAATAATATCACTATTATTCCGGAGGTGATTAAAAATGGAGAAGAAGGTCGAGAGAAAGGAGAAGGAAGTTGAGGAGACGTTCAAGGGAATAAAGCTGTACTTTGGTGCGTAACCTTAAATGGGAACGAAATATATTAAATACTTGATTTCGCCACCAAATATAATATTCCCCTTTCCCTTAATTCCATTGATTGTGGGATTTTCGGGGGGGAACATTTCTGATATTTGGAAACCACTGCTTCTGACACTAGTGTATTATCCGGCTATAAATCTGTGGAACCACATTAATGACGCGGATGATGATCGCAAGGCTGGAAAGGATAACCCATTTTCAGAAAAAGATGTAAGGGCTGTTGCACTTGTGATAACTTTTGGACTGTATTTGAGTTCGGCAATTCTTTCATATCTGTTTGGAGGAGTGACGTGTTTTCTGTTTTATCTCGCAGTGTTCACTGCGACGTTTTTGTATTCAGATAACATGATAACAAAAATCAGGCTCAAGAGACATTATCTTGGAGAGGTGGGGGTGTATGTTGTCGCAGTTCCGTCATATATTCTGTTACTGTACACTTCCATCGCCTCTCTTGACAAAATCGGAGTTTTTCTGGCATTACTCTTCCTTCCGTTAATGCTCTCCACAGTATTCATAAAAGACCTAAAGGACATTACCGCCGACAAAAAGGCTGGCTTATACACCTTAGGAGTGGCCTTCACTCCAGAAACATTGATAAAAGTGTTTTCTTCACTAATTCTGATATATTACCTCACAATAATCGTTTTCTATCGTGGAACATCGCACGTTTATTCAGCCATCCCTGTTATTGGAGCCATAACCGGTATTGCTGGATTCGTACACAACAGATGGGAGATTTCAAGAAAGACGGTAAAATACTACCTCGTTATCTTCTATTCCTCACTATCATCAGTGATACTTTTTTTGGCAATTTCGGCACTACAGATTGCAAAAACCTAAAAATAGCGAAGTTCCAGAGCCAAAGAAATGCAGGTTCTGATCAATTTCGGAGATGTATCTCTTATTCGTGTTATGGAAAGATGATGGTAGTGTTGTGAAAAACATTACCCAATCTGAACGAAGATTGTTTATTGCATATTCATACAAACCGTAAACTAATCCGCGATACGCCAAAAGGGTTGTAGAGTCAACAACAAATAGTAAAAATCTATGGCTATCATCTGGTGGACTCTTTTCAAATTTTATAAAATCTTCCGGCTTTTCAGAAAATATTTCGCCAAGCACCAACCCCTCATCATAGAAATCGTTTAGCTCCAAATAAAATGGATAAAAGTTAAGAGGAAATGGTGCTAGCCCAATCACAGAAACACCATAGGTTTTTTTACTTATCAGAGCCAAGCCAAATGGTGTGATAGCCGAAATTTCCCCTCTTTCAAGTTTTTCCAGAAACTCACTTTCTTCAATCCACTCATTGAACCTAAGTTTAATGTATTCTCGTATTGGCATCCCGTTGACCTCAGCCACAACATTTCCCTCTTTCAAAACCGTAACTTCTTCTTTCAGGGCGAAGTAGCTGGAGAGTATTTTTTTCGTTTCCTCAAAGCTGTTTCCCCTCTCAGGGAACACATCCTTGAAATCAAAGTCGACTTCCTTAAAAGCAACCACCAGAATGTTCTGTGCAATTGGCTTAAAGTTGTGATAAATTGCAGGCATACCGGGCTTCGCTTCCAGCGGAACCAGATTTATCGAGCCGATAGGGATGCCTGCTTTCCCGAGAACCCTTAAAACAGTATTTACCGGGATCATTATCCTTTCCCGTTTGATCCAATCGGAATACTTCGAGAGAATCGATTTTTTACATGCCTCATCACTGCAGCTGCTGAACCTTTTCCAGTAAAACCGATCTCTAAAGAAGATGGTCAAAAATTTCAGCCGCGAGGGGAAGTACACTGCAGGATATATCGCCAGTGCAGCGTCAAACTCCTTGAGGTTTTCCGCTATTTGTGAGAGCTGCCTGTAGAGGTTGCCCTTCCCGGTCTTGAAAATTTTAAAGTTTGCTCTGAGCAGGAGCAGGAGCATTCCGTTGGTGAATATCCCATCTCTTGTCCCAAAAGCGTCTGCAAAAAAGGCAATTGTTTCAAATTTAAGTCTTTTTTTCAGAAAACGCATGACAGATTGATGTTTACCGAAATATTGTGGAGTAAAAATAATAAAACCAATATTAGGTGAGAATTTTAAATTTGAGAGTTCTTCATTGAGCGTTTGAATCGCTTCGTTTGGGTTTGTGCTCGGGATGGAGATTATCCTATATTCCATCTATTAGTAATGGTCTCAGCGAGTTTATTATTCTTTTGGATTCAACCTCGATCCTGTATTCAGAAACGGGAACAAACAGTATGCTCAAAACAAGGGTCCGGGTTACCGGTAAAAGAAGGAACTTCAGGTTCCCAACCTTTATGGAAATCTCCTCAAGGTTCTGGTTGAAAATGTACTCGAGGAGGGTTCTAATCTGACTCTCCAGAAAGTACAGGTGGGACAGGACAGTACGCTCATCGCGGATGTTCGCGTAAATTGGGGTTCCATCCACTCTGTAGAGTATGACGCCCCTCACAGACGGGTCTGAGGCCAGAGTCCTTACTATGTCACCTATTTTCCGATTCATAGATCCCAAGCACCCGTTCGATTAGAGATCTCGAAACCGGCACCTTCCTCTCGATAAGGAAGCTGAGCCTCTTTCTGAGCGACTCGTCCTTCATCTTCTTCACAAGCTGTTCGAGGTCTCCGTCAGTCTTCCTCTCCTCCACGTCGCTCTCCACGACAATCCCGAGACCGGGGAATATCCTGTAGGGGTACACACCCTCCGCATGCCATGAAGCCCTGTGCTTTATGACCTGTATCGTCCTGCTGAACGCCTCACCATAGCCTATGTTCTTCATGTACACTGCAGAGTCGGAAAGGAAGACCGGTAGTGCCACATCAGCCCTGCTGAGCGTCGCCGTGAAGGGCTCCTCCACTGTAACGATTGACGTTCCGCTCGCCCTCAGCTGGTCAAAGAACCAGTTTATGTCCTTCCTAACGCTGAAGTCAAGGGAGGATATGAGGGGTGTGAAAGAGTCGATGACTATTCTCGCCTGTTCGTCGGAGTTGTTCTCAATGTAACCTATAACGTCCCTCGTTCAGGTATGAGATTGAGTCCGCGTGACTTCGGGTTACAAGCAGCTCTCCGTTTTCTATGGCCTTCACAAGCTCGTACCACCCGAGAGATTCAGCAAGAATCCTTATAGCCTTGGCATCCATGTCAAAGGACACATATATTCCTTTTTCACCGAGTTCGATTCCCTTTAGCAGAAACTGCAGTGAAAAAATGGTCTTACCCGTACCGGAGGCGCCAACAACCACATTGACGGTGTTTGGTCTGTAACCCCCACCGATGATCGTGTCGAAGCCTATGATTCCGGTTTTAATTCTCATCATAACAAGAAGACGGTATTTCCTATTTAAAGTTTTGGTAAATGAGGACACAGAAGCTGGCCAAGGAGGTAAAAGAATCGTGTGGTGGGTGAGACTCAAAAATCTCAGGCGCTTGATACCAGGATTTCTGAGCCTTCACGAGGTGGGGTGATTGAAGGGATTATAGCGGGGCGTGGATTTGAACCACGGATCTGCGGGTTATGAGCCCGCCGGGATTACCTGGCTACCCCACCCCGCTCCAATATGCTCTTGGCAGCCCGCTGTATTTAATTTTTGTGCTAAAGCGAGATCGCAAAGTAGTAATACAACCTCGGCAGAATTCTCGCTTCGTGAGGTCTAACTTCAGGGGTTGTATGCTCGGGCTTGCTGCCGGTGACGCTCTCGGCATGCCTGTGGAGGGGATGGACTTCGACGAGATAAGAAGGAGATTCGGGCTCGTCGACAGGTTCATGGCCTCCGAGGATGGGCTGAGGGAGGGAGAGTGGACAGACGACACCGAGCAGGCGCTAATTCTGGCCGAGTCGATAATCAGCACGACATACTTCTCTCCCGAAGACTTTGCAAACAGACTGAAGCGGATCGAGCTCTCCCACAGGTACGGCCCCACATCATCGAAGGCCATAGCCAACCTCAGAAGGGGGGTTTCGTGGAGGGAGAGCGGTCTCGAGTCCGACACCAACGGCTCAGCGATGCGCTCACCTCCGATTGGACTGGTCTACCACCACAACTACAACCTCGTGGAGGACTACGCAGTCATAGCCTCGTCCATCACGCACAGGGGGTCGGGGGCGATTGCTGCGAGCGTTGCAGTTGCGGTTGGCGTCGCGACGATCCTGAACGAAGACGAGAGAGGCGTGGAGGAGGTTGTGAAGAGGGCTGAGAAGTACGACTCCCTTGTGGCTGAGAAGATAGAGTACGCTTACCAGATTCGAACATCAAGCCTTGAAAGAGCTGTAAAGGAGATAGGAAACTCGATAATGGCCTTCGACTCGGTTCCGCTCGCTTTTTACTGCTACTTCTCGTCCAAAACGTTTGAGCAGGCTGTAGTGAAGGCTGCAAGCGCTGGAGGCGACACGGACACAATCGCGGCAATCGCAGGAGCTCTTAAGGGAACGGAGGTCGGCATTGAGGGCATACCGGAGAGGTTCAGAAGTGTAAAGGACTACGAAAAAATAATAGGCATTGCAGACGGGCTTTACGAGACTTTTCTGAAGATCTCACGGATATTTTAGCTCTTCATCATCTTAACGTACTCGAAGGCCGAGTTTGCAGCAACCGCTCCATCCCCGCATGCCGTGACGACCTGCTTCAGCGGGTTATCGCAGCAGTCTCCGGCAGCAAACACACCCTCGACATTTGTTCTCTGCTTCTTGTCAACCCTGATGTATCCTGCCGAGTCCCTTTCCACGCCCAAGTCCATGACTATGTCGGTTGCAGGCCTTATTCCGACGGCAATGAACACACCGTCAACCTCGAGCACAGATTCCTCGTTCGTCACCCTGTTGAGGATCACCACTCTCTCGACCTTCTCTTCGCCCTCTATTCTCAGAACCACGCTGTTCCAGATCACAGGAATGTTTCTGCTGAACAGTTCCTCCTGCAGAGCTTTCTCAGCCCTCAGCTCGTCCCTCCTGTGGATGAGCGTAACGTCGCACCCGATCTCCTTGAGGTATATTGCATCTGTCACAGCTGTGTTCCCTCCACCAACGACGAGCACCTTCTTGCCCCTGAAGAAGTGTCCATCGCATGTAGCACAATAGCTTACACCCCTTCCGACGAACTCCTTCTCGCCCGGAACTCCGAGCTCCCTGTGCTTTCCCCCCGTGGCTATTATCAGCGCCCTCGCATAATACGTTCCGCTCTCGGTCACAACCTCAAACTTTCCGTTCACCTTCCTGAGCTTCTCCACGTTTTCGAATTTGTGCTCCGCCCCGAACTTCAGGGCCTGATTCTTCATCTTCTCAAGGAGCTCGAAACCGCTACCCTCAAACCCCGGGAAGTTCTCGATTACCGGAGTCAGCGATAGCTGAGACGCAGGATCCACGGTCTCAAAGAAGGCGGTCGAGAGACCGTATCTGGCCGAGTAGATTGCTGCTGTCAGCCCTGCCGGGCCAGCACCGACTATTATGACGTCATACTCTCTCTCCTCAGACTCTCGCCTCTCTATCACGTCAGCGTCCAGCACTACCTCCAAGACGATCACCTCTGCTCTGTTTTTTCAAACGGGGATAAAGCTTTTGTTGTCTTAAATAAAAACTTCCGTCGTTATGAGGTACTTCAGCAAAGACGAGCTTGTCGAGAAGTATGGAAACGTGCCGTGGATCTCACCATACGAGAAGGTTGTGGCGATGACTGACGGAGAGATGGTCGAGCTCCACGAGTTCCATGCAAGGGGGAAGTGCAACGGTGGTGCAGCGTGGGAGGTGTACCACTACCCGAGAGTCAGCGAGCTGGTCGTTTCAGCGAGGAGAGAGGGAGCGAGAAACGTGTTCGTCCTCAGGCAGGGAAGGGTGGAACTGAAGCTTATCCCTGGAATTGCGGGTGCAGGAATTGAGGAGGTTCGGGTTCTGAAGAACGGGATAGAAGTCACATATGCGGGGCTTGCCGGAGGCGGGATAGCGGCAACAGTCTGCAGGGGACTCGCGGAGGGTGTTGACGGAATAGAGGTGCTGAGCCTCGGTGGCGGTAGCGAGCTCGGGAGAGCGAGGATCAGGCTTAAAAGGTATGAGAAGATCGTCATAGGAGTTGACGATACGGACAGCAAGGATGGAGGTGCGACGTGGTCACTCGTCAACGAAATTGCCTACAAGCTTGAAAAGGAGGGTCTGGGGCACTACCTTTCCCACAGCATAGTCCAGCTCTACACAAAAGCCCCAGAAAAAACCACCAACTGCGTCTCGATATCTGTGACGTTTGCAACAGACAGGGCAGAGGAGCTCGTTTCGGAGTTCAGGAAAAGGCTGAAAGAGAACACTCTGAGCGATGAGACAGTCATGGTGGTCTACAGGAGGATCACGATTCCGGAAGTGCTCAGAGAATACGCTCTGCAGGTGAAGAGGAGAGTTGTGTCAATAGAGGAGGCGAAGAGTGTGGCTGAAAAAACTGGAGTCGAGGTTTACGAGATCACTGGAGAGAGAGGGCTGATAGGAGCACTTGCAAGTTTAGCATATTCAGATGACCCGGATAAAGCGGTGGAAGTGCATGCTTGATTTGAAGACAAAAATAGAGCTGCTGACGCTCGGAGTTAGGGCAGGTAGAAGCCCGCTCAGGAAAGGTGGTGGCGGGCCAACAGGAGGGCTCGGATTCAGGGTTTCAGGCTCTGTCGTCTCGGCACCTGCTCTCCAGCACTATGTGGCATTTTCTCCATATCACATCGAAAATGTAGAGGGAGAGTACATTCTGTTCAGAGGGGATGAAAAAGTAGGAGCTGTCGAGTTCCCGAAAGCCGATTACTACCACAAAAAAGTCGGCGGAGTTCCTGCTGGAAAGCTCGTCGCTCTCGACGGATACGACACCCTCGTGTCTGCTGTGTCGAGGAGATGTGTTCACTGGGAGACTGGCAAGAAATGCTCGTTCTGCAACATTCAGGACAACTTGAAAAACGCTGTGGTTGACAAAGATCTCGAGCTGCTCGCTCAGGCGGTAAAGCTGGCCTACGAAGAAGACAGAAGCAGGCATCTCACACTCACAACCGGGACTACGAACCTAAGGGACAAAGGTGCTCTCTCCCTCGCATCGGCTGTCAGAGCAATTAAAAGGGAGGTCGACATCCAGATTCACGTTCAGATCGAGCCTGCTGAGAGAAAATACATAGAAATGCTGTACGAAAGTGGTGCTGACACGATCGGGATTCACGTGGAGTCCTTCGACCCAGTGTTGAGAGAGAAGGTTGTTCCGGGAAAGCCCGGACTCGATGAGTACCTGAAGTCCTGGAAGATTGCCGTTGATGTTTTTGGTGAGTGGAACGTCTCGTCTTGGCTACTCACGGGCTTGGGTGAGTCCCCTGACAGCATCATCAGAGGAGTCAAAACAATGCTCAGCCACGCAGTTTACCCCTTCATCGCCCCCTTCAGGCCTCCTCCGGCGTCAAACCTTCCAAGACCGGATGTGAACTACCACGTTTCACTCGCAAACTCACTTAAAGTTGCGCTGGAAGATCTGGGAATAGATGTCCCAGAATTCGGCTCAGGGTGCCCCAAGTGCAATGGGTGTTCACTCACAAAAGAACTGTTGAATTGACTATCTTAGGGGTTTTAGCAATCGCTCACATTTGCTTATTTTGATGAAATTGCAAATATTATTTGAGTTTAATAAAATAATTAACATTAATTCATTTTCTCAATATCAAATCAAATTTATTAATTTTGTAATATTAAAATTTAAAAAACTATTAGTTTTATAATTATTCTCTTAAACATTAATTAGTCAATATTATCTCGTTCTAATTTTATAAATATTGTCTCAAAAAATTATTCCAAAAAAGCTGTAATAGCCAAAATTTAGGCAATCCGAATTTTGGTGGGTTTGGGGATTCAGCTGTTCCAATAATTGTAAGAATACAGTAACCACGGCGTGTTCAAGGGGGGGTAACTACACATTCATGCTCGAGAGTCGAGAATCATCACGTTTTGCTAAAATTTTATCACAAAAAATGTGGAATAGAAGTGTCACACTCTGATTAAAATAGGAGTATTAAAATAACCTATTATTAATAAATTGAAATAACTTGAAATTTTAGTATTATAAAATTTTAATAAAGAATTTGCAATACTATTATATCCTAAAGCGAACTTTAGAATTAAATATATAAAAATATTTCAACAAAATTATTAATAGATTTAGAAGTATAAATAGAAGAATATTAAAATATGGTGCACAAAATCAACCCAATAAAATTGTGAGCGATGAAACAGAGGTTGCAAAGGAGAGGAGCTTTCGCAAAGGTCTTAAAAACACCAGAAGCGAATGAAAGCTAATGAAGTACGAGCTTTACTGTCCTGAATGCGGTCAGAAGTTTGAAGACCGCGGATTCACATTCTCCTGCCCAAATGGATGCGATTCCATAGTGAAAACGGAGTACAAGGGGAAAAATGAGTGGTCAGGCGACGGACTGTGGAGGTACCTCAGTCATCTGCCGGTGACGGGTGCGGTAGAGGGTTATAGAGAATATCCGGCAATAGTCAGAAGTGAGGAATACTCCGAGGAGTATGGAGCCGAAATACACTTCATACTCCATGGCTACGCCCCGGAACTCGGTGTGGAGATGAAGACCTGCACCTTCAAGGAGCTTGAAACCATAGTGTCCCTCAAATATGCTGAGGAGAGGAGAGTGAACGTATCTCTCGCCTCAGTTGGCAACACGGCCAATGCGTTCATGGAGCTGGCAAAGTACACTCCAGATGTCCATGTTTATCTCTTCGTGCCCGAGAAAGTCTTCGAGTGCGTGTTCGAGGTTGAGAGAAGCGAGAACGTCACGCTGATCAGGGTCAGTGGCGGGTATGATATGGCCATGGAGCTTGCGAGGGCTTTTTCAGAGCGCAAAGGCGATGTAGTTTACGAGGGCGGAGGAAAGAGTTTTGCAAGACGTGATGCTCTGTCCACCCTCGCATACTCGTTTATGGAAAAGGCTGGCCCACCTGACCTCTACATCCAGTCCGTTGGCAGTGGTACGGGAGCGATAGCATTCCACGATGGACTGGAGAGGATGAATGTGAGTGCGAGAATCGTGGTGGTGCAGAACGAGCCGTTCACTCCGGTTGCAGACGCATGGGCGAGCAAAAGCCGGATCGTTCCGGAATACAGCCTTGATCCACTCGAGGTTCTCTATGCCAAGGTTCTCTCGAACAAAAGCCCCCTGTACTCCCAGAGGGGTGGGCTTTACGATGTTCTGACTGAGAGTGGAGGACAGGCGGTCAGGGTCTCAGAGAGTGAGGCGAGAAGAGCTGGAAAGAAGTTCAAGAGATCGTTCGGAATTCAGCCGTTTCCCGCGGCCGAAGTTACACTTGCAGCCCTCGAGAAGATCGAGCTTGACGGAGTTGTGGCCGTAAACATAACCGGGTCTGGCCTCGACAGGCTGAAGAAAGACTATAAAGTCAGAAGGGCAGATCCAGACTACAGGGTTGAAAGTCCTGAGGATCTGGAGCTGATAGGATGATAGAAGATGATGTCGCCAGAGTTCTAAGGCGTGCTGGCATAACCGACATCCTGTACCTCCCCTGCGAGAGGGTTAAACTCCTGATAAGCGTCCTCACCAGAACATTCAGGCCAGTGCCCCTTGCGAGAGAGGAGGAAGGGGTCGGCATAGCGGCAGGGTTGTTCATGGGCGGTAGAAGGCCGGCCATCCTCGTGCAGTCGTCAGGGTTTGGAAACATGGTGAACGCGCTGATGAGCCTCACAAGAACCTACGCCCTCCCACTGCCACTCCTGATAAGCTGGAGGGGGGTTTTTGGAGAGAAAATTCCGGCTCAGGTTCCGATGGGAGAAAAACTACCAAAACTGCTCGATGCCCTCGACATAGAGTACGCGATCTTCTCTGGAAAGAACCTCAGCGACCTCGAGAACCTTGTCTCATCCGCCTACGAGGAGGCGAGGATAACTGCAGTTCTGCTAAGGCCCGATATCTGGAGTCCCGCAGATGATGTCGAGTTTGAGCCGAGAGAGTTCGGGGATGTTCGCGTCAATGTGAGCGGTGGAAGGGCGAGGTACACGAGGTTCGAGATAATTGAGGGAATCAAGGAGCATTTGGAAGGGAAGATAGTCGTGTCCAACATAGGGTACCCGAGCAGAGAGCTCTACTCGGTTCTCGACCAGCCGACCAACTTCTACATGCTCGGAAGCATGGGCCTCGCCACCTCAATCGCCCTCGGGCTTAACCTGACAGGGAGGGAGGTGGTGTCGCTGGACGGAGACGGCTCGATACTTATGAACCCATCGACCATCTTCACTGCAGGCCTTCTCTCGGAGAAGGGGCTCAAGATCATAGCAATAGATAACTCGGCTTACGGAAGCACCGGAAACCAGAAGACGGCGACTGTCAAGGCAGACCTCACAATGCTCGGGCTTGCTGCAGGTCTGAAGGTGACCCGCGCTTCAACTCCGGAAGAGATAATAAGCGCCATGGGACAAGATGAGAGCGTGTTCATCCACGCGCTCGCCAAGCCCGGAAACGCGAGGGTGGGTGTGATACCCATGAAGCCCGTTGAGATAAAGGAGAGGTTCATGGAGGCAATCAGATGAGGATCGGATATCTCTCAACCCTCTACCACACATCACACATGCTGAGAATCGAGAACGTGGTTAAAGCCGAGTGGAGAATTTTCGGCACCGGTGTGGCGATAATCAACGCGATGGAGCGCGGGGAGATTGACCTCGCGTACGTGGGACTGACCCCGGCGATTCTGGGAATCGACAGGGGTCTGGACATGGTCTGCATAGCCGGAGGTCACGTGGAGGGGACGGCAATAGTAGGAAGGGAATGCGGAGCGTTTCCAGATTGCCTTGAGGGGAAAAGGGTGGGTGTCCCATCGAGAGGGAGCATCCACGATGTTATTCTCAGGAGCTATCTGGAACACGTGGACTTTGAGGTTGTAAACTACCCATGGGCGGAGATGGTATTTGATGATTTCATAGACGGGAAGCTCGACTTTGCGTGCGGAACACCGAACCTCGCAGTCCTGACCATGAGGTACGGGGCAAGGCTTGCGGTGGACATGGAGAGCGTGTGGCCGTGGAACCCTAACTACGGCATCGTCGTGAGAAGGAAATACTTGGAGGACAACTTCGAGAGCATCAAGGACTTCCTGATAAAGCACGAGTGGGCGAGCAACATCCTGAGAGAGGCCCCAGACCACTCTGCATCCCTGCTCGAGAGGTACCTCAGAGGAGAGCTCGGGAAAGATGTGGTTGAGAGGATTCTCAAGCTCAGTCCAAAGTATTGCTCTTCTTTGCCAGAAGAGTATGTTAGAAGTGCTATTTCGCTCTCCAGAGAGATGGAGAGGCTCGGATACATAAGCTCGAGGCTTAGCGAGAGGGACGTGTTCGACTACGAGCTTGTAAGGGAGATCCACCCCCAGCCCCAGCACTACAAGTGAGCGCAACATTTACATTTTTCTGAAGTCAATGTTTAATCATGAAGGCTCCCTACAAGAGGGAGTACAAGCAGAGCAGTTCGAGGGGTAAGGACTACATCATAAGGTGCGACGGGTGCGGTAGGAAGGTGCCGCGATTCAAGACGTTTGTCGCCTACAGAGGATTCAGGCTCGATCCAGAGCTCGAGAGGATGATCGGCAGGAAGAACATACACACCTTCCAGCAGAAGATGCATTACTGCCCCAAGTGCGCAAAGAACATGGGAATAGTCCAGCCGGGCAAGCTCGGAAAAAGAAGGAGGGGTTACTGAACCTCCAGGGACTCTCCGGGCCTGAGGATTTTCACTTCAACCCCTTCAACCCTCTCCTCAACCGCCTTTTTGAACTCCTCTGGGTCAGTCTCGATTACAGGGAACGTGTTGTAGTGCATGGGCACCACGTATTTGGGCTTCACGAGCTCAACCGCTTTCACGGCCTCCCTTATGCCCATGGTGTACCACCCACCTATCGGGACGAGCATAACGTCTGGGGAGTATAGCTCTCCGATCAGCTGCATGTCCATGAATACATCTGTGTCCCCGCAGTGGTACACCCTGACCCCATCCATCTCAACTACAAAGCCAGCTGGGTCTCCGGCGGAGATTATTCCCCCGTCCTCCTCAACATCTGCAGAGTGGAACGCCTTGACCATTGTGACGGAAACGCCAGATACCTTCGCCGTTCCGCCTATGTTCATCCCGACTGCCTCAACACCCTTGGACGAGAGAATCCTCGAGAGCTCGTGAATTGCCACAACCGGACAGTCATTGTTCCTTGCGATTTCTACCGCATCCCCGAGATGGTCCCCGTGACCGTGCGTCACCAGTACGACATCTGCCTTGAGATCCCCGGGCTTGACGGGTGCGAGGGGGTTCCCCACGAGGAACGGGTCTATGACTACAGTCTTGCTTCCTTCCAGCACAAAACACGCGTGTCCGAGCCAGGTTACCTTCACCGCTACCACCTCCGAAAAGTGTGCTCTAAAATAACATGTCTCTTCTGCATTTAACGTTATCCACTGAAAGGACAACGTTTATATAATGATGAGGAGAATGATTATTGAGGGGTGTCGCATGAGCAGGTACAAGATACTGGTGGTGGAAGACGACCCGGCTGTTCTGGACGTTGTCAAGCTCATGCTCAACGGCAACAATTGCCAAGTTTTGACGGCGAGAAACGGCCGAGAGGCGGTCGATCTCTACAGGTTCGCAAAGCCGGACATAGTCCTGATGGACATAGAGATGCCAGTGATGGACGGGATCGAGGCTACCAAGGAGATACTCAGGCTCGATCCAAACGCCAAGATCATCGGCGTCACGGCGTTCTCAAAAACCAAGGGCAAGGATCTGATAGCGGCCGGAGCTCTGGAGATGATAGAGAAGCCATTCACAAGGAGGAAGCTCCTTGCAGCAATAAAAAAGTATTTGGAGTGCTAACTCCCAAGAATTTTCCTGACCTTTTCCAGCCCCAGCTCGAGAAGCTCCTTTGCCCTCTTCTCGCTCCTCGCCTCAGCAAAAATCCTCGCTATCGGCTCTGTGCCTGACGGCCTTATCAGCAGCCATCCGTCCTCAAAGTCTACCCTCGCACCGTCTGTGAAGTTCGCGTCCTCAAACTCGGCTTTAAGCCCTTCAAGCAGCTTCTTCTTGTCCCTGCACTCCACCTTCGTTTTCAGGGTGAAGTAGCGCGGGATGTCCTTTGCAAGTTCGGAAAGTGGCTTGTTCTCCTCGGCCATTAGCTCGAGCACCTTCGCAAGGCTCATTCCTCCGTCTCTCGCCAGGAGGTGTTCCGGGAAGATTAGCCCACCGTTCCCCTCTCCACCAAATACGGCTTTCGTCTCCTTCATGACCTTGGCAACCACAGGCGATCCCACTTCGGTGTAGATCACCTCTCCACCGGCCTCCACGACAGCATCCTCAACGCACTTGGATGTGCTCACCGGAGTTACGACTATACCTCCTCCATTTTTCTCCATATAGTGCTTGGCCATCAGCGCCAGCATGACGTCCTCGCTCACAAAGTTTCCTTTCTCGTCAACAAATGTCGCCCTGTCAGCGTCGCCATCGTGGGCTACCCCGATATCTGCCTTCACGGCCCTAACGACATCCATCAGCTCCTTTACATTCTCCTCAACAGGCTCTGAGAGCCTCGCGGGAAATCTTCCGTCCGGGTAGCAGTTTATCGTGTACATCTCGCAGTCCAGCCTCTTCAGAATTTCGGGGCTTGTGAACGATGCCGCCCCATTTCCGCAGTCAACAACCACCCTGAAACCCTTCTCAGAAATTGCGTCAGCATTGACCTTCTCCAGAATCCCCTCAACATACACTCTGTTCGCATCATCCTCAAAAACCCTGCCAACCTCATTCCACCCGGCTCTTCTGAACTTCTTGCTGAGCAGAGTCCTCTCAGCTTCAGCGTCCTCCTCCCTCGAGAACTCGACACCATCATGGCTCACAAACTTGATTCCGTTGTACTCCCTCGGGTTGTGGCTCGCGGTAACTATGACTCCTGCGTTGGCCTTGGAGACTTTTACGTAATACTGCAGGGCTGGAGTTGGGGTGATGCCAACGTCAACTGCATCACTTCCAGAGGACATTATTCCTGCCAGAACGGCCGATTTGAGCATTGGAGAGGATATCCTCGCATCCATCCCCACCGCTATCAGCCCCGGCCTCAGCGAGGCGATTGTTCTGCCGAGGTCGAGGGCAAGCTCAGCCGTGAGCTCCTCATTGGCTATGCCTCTGACACCGTTCGTGCCGAAAAGGGAGCGCTCCATACCTGAATCATGGCGGAGCATGTATATAATTTGATCGAATATGAAGCCGATGCTGCACAGCGTCAGAACTCATCCTTTTCTTCAGCTCAGGATCGCATCAGAGAAAATCTTAAATATCAATTTCACTAACTAAAAGTTAGGAAAAACAGGTTAAGGAGGTGATGTGAAATGAGGGTATTCGACCCGTTCGAGGAACTCAGGAGGATGCAGGAAAGGATGGCGAGGCTGCTCGACGAGTTCGACAGGATGAGCCTTACTGCAGGAGTTGAGCTTGACATGCCCGTTGATGTGATTGAGGAGGAGGATAGGATAAGGATCGTCGCCGATCTTCCCGGCTTCGACAAGAGCGACATCAACGTTTACATCGAGGATGGCGACCTGATAATCAGGGCTGAGAGAAAGGAAGAGAAGGAGGACAGGAGCAGGAACTACATAAGGAGAGAGAGGAGGTACGGAGAGGTCTACAGGAGAATCTCACTGCCTGCTGAAGTTGATGAGGACAAGATAAAGGCGAGGTACAACAACGGCGTGCTCGAGATAGAGATTCCGAAGACGAGCAAGGAGAGGAAGGTAATAAAGATTGAGTAATCCATTTTATTTTGCGTAAATTGTCAGGACGTCTCCGTCCTCAAGCTGGTGGTCGATTCCCACCCTCTGACCGTCGAACTTAACACTCTTCCCCCACACCTTGGCGTACTTGAAGTTCTCCACCATGTCCCTGTGCAGCTTCCTGCACACGTCCTCCACCCTTGCCCCCCTTCTGAGGATCATTGGCTCCTCCTCAACCTTCCCTCCCGGCGGCTTCAGGAAAACTCTTATGAAGTCCAGCTTCCTGTAGATCTCCTCCACGAGAACATCAAGGTTCGTCCCCTTCTCCGCAGATATGGGTATCGCCTTGTCCGGAATCTCGACGTCCGGGTAGAGATCGATCTTGTTCACCACAGTTATTGAAGGAATGTAGACCCTGTTTCCGAGAATCGCATCTATCAGCCTGTCTATGGTTATGTCCTCCCTTATCAGCACGTCTCCGTTGTGTATCTTGTACTCCCTCAGGATACCCTTGATCGTTTCCTCGTCAAGGGAGAGCGGAACTGTGGACTTCACATTCAGACCGCCAGTCGCCCTCTTTTTTATGATTACCTCTGGAGGTCTCTCATCGAGCCTTATTCCCCCTTCATAGAGCTCTCTCTTGAGCACATCCACATTGTGGAGCGTGAAGACGTCAACGACGATGACTATCAGGTCAGCGTTCCTTATCGCCGCAAGTATCTCCCTACCCCTTCCCCTGCCCTTCGACGCCCCCTCCATAAGCCCGGGAACGTCAACAATCTGAATTCTGGCTCCCTTGTACTCGAGCATTCCCGGAACGGGTTTTAGCGTGGTGAAGTCGTAGTCACCAACCTCGCTCTTAGCACCGGTAAGGGCGTTCAGGATCGTGGACTTGCCCACAGACGGATAACCGACGAGGACAACTGTCGCGTCGCCCTCCTTCTTTATGGCGAACTGCTCTCCTCCGGTCTTCTTCCTCTGCTTCTCAGCCTCCCCCTTCAGCCTCGCGAGCTTGGCCTTCAGCCTGCCAATGTGGTGCTCCGTGGCCTTGTTGTAGGGCGTCTTCCTGATCTCTTCCTCGAGTCTCTTGATCTCCTGAAGTATGTCCATCGCTACTCAGCAAAATCTCTCTAAATAAAAAGCTTAGGAAAAGGAGTTCAGAGGTACTTTCTCGGGTCACTTATCCTGCCCTCAATCGCACTCGCTGCAGCAGTTGCGGGTGAGGAGAGGTAGATCTCAGCCTCTGGGTTACCCATCCTTCCCTTGAAGTTCCTGTTCTGGGTGGAGATGCACACCTCCCCGTCGGCGAGGATTCCCATGTGGATTCCGACACACGGCCCGCAGCCGGGAGGTATGATGAGCCCACCGGCCTCGACAATTGTCTTCAGGTAACCGAGCTCGTCGGCTTTCAGGTATACCTCCCTGCTCGCCGGGCCGACTATGAGCCTCACGTTCTCTGCAACCCTCCTGCCCTTGAGGATCCTCGCCACAATCTCTATGTCGCTCAGCCTGCCGTTCGTGCACGTGCCAACAAACACCTGATCGACTGGCGTCCCCTCCACCTCGCTCACAGGAGCGACGTTGTCAACGTTGTGGGGCTTTGCAACCACGGGCTCAAGATCGCCAGCGTCAAAGTGCAGCTCCCTCTCGTACTCAGCCCCATCATCCGGCTTTATTTCCCTGAACCTCTCCTCTCTCCCCCTCTCTGCGAGGAACCTTCTCGTTACCTCATCGCTCTTGAAAAGTCCTGCCTTCGCCCCGCACTCTATGGCCATGTTGGCCATCGTGAGCCTCCCATCCATCTCCATGGAATCTATGGTGTCGCCGTGGAACTCGAGAGCCTTGTAGGTTGCCCCATCAACTCCAAGCTCTCCGATGATCGTGAGCATCAGATCCTTGGCATAGACCCCTCTTGGCAGCTTGCCGTTCACCTCTATCCTGAACGTCTCCGGAACCCTGAACCAGTTCTTTCCAAGAGCGATGGCTATGGCCACATCCGTTGACCCCATGCCTGTGGAGAATGCACC
This sequence comes from Geoglobus ahangari, assembly GCF_001006045.1. Classification (NCBI taxonomy): domain Archaea; kingdom Methanobacteriati; phylum Methanobacteriota; class Archaeoglobi; order Archaeoglobales; family Archaeoglobaceae; genus Geoglobus; species Geoglobus ahangari. The sequence goes on along the minus strand of NZ_CP011267.1, from coordinate 1,625,873 downwards.
CAAAGCGCCATAGGTACAGGTGTGGCTGTCCGCACCGACGACGAGATCACCCGGATTGACGTACCTTTCCACCATTATCTGGTGAATTATTCCCTCTCCGGGTTTGTTGAAGTCCGCTCCAACCTCAAGGGCAAACTCCCTTATGAACTTCTGGTCATTGCTGAGCTCCTTTCTCGGGGATGGTGCAGCATGATCCACAAAGAAGTGCGTTATCTTCGCTCCCCTTATCCTGTCCTTCTCGAGGCCGAGCGCCTTAACCTGCCTGATCGCGAGTGGAGCGGTGCCATCCTGAAGGGCAATCTGGTCGATCTTCGCAATGACAATGTCTCCGGCGTAAGCGTCCTGACCGCTCTTCTCGGAGAATATCTTCTCTGCGATGGTCTTTGCCATGGGGTGGAGGAGATGGAAAGAATATTTAAAGATTTTTTAAGCTCAGAGGATTACCACTCCCCTCTCGCTCGGCTTTATCTTCATGAGCATCTCCGCCACTTCCGGGTTGGAGAGGAATGCCGGTTTCTTCTTTCCAACGACCGCATCGTATATGGCCCTCTTAACAACTTTGCCGCTCGACTTGGGCAGCTCCGGGACGAAGACTATCAGTCCGGGCTTGGCTATCTTTCCAATGTCCCTCTCGATCTTCTCGGTTATCTTCCTGCCGACCTCCTCGCTGGCCTCCTCTGAGACGACGAAGAGTGCTATGACGCTCCCCTTAACCCTGTCGGGTATGCCTATGGCCGAGACCTCCCTGACCTCCTTAACGCCCATGGCCACCTGCTCTATCTCGATCAGCGACACCCTGTGGCCGGAGATGTTCAGCACGTCATCAACCCTGCCCACAATCCATATGTGACCCTCCTCATCCATGTACGCGGAGTCGCCAGTAAAGTAAACCCTCTTCCCGTACTTGCTCCAGTAGAACTTGACGTAGCTTTTCGGATCACCGCTTATCTCGAGCATCAGCCCCGGAAACGGCCTCTTTATGACGAGGTTGCCGATTTCGAAGGGTTTGACCGGCTTCCCCCCATCGTCGAGTATGGCAACCTCAAAGCCGGGAAGTGCCTTCCCGACCGATGCTGGCTTCATGGGTGTCAGTGCGGGAAGCTGAGAGATAACATGTCCTCCAGTTTCCGTCTGCCACCAGGTGTTGACGACAGGTGCCCTCTCCCTTCCGACCTCGCGGTAAAGCCACGTCCATGTTTCAGGCTCTATCGGCTCACCGACCGTGCCTATCAGCCTGATGGTGCTCAGGTCATAGCTGTCGGTCTTGCAGGTGAGGATCATCCTCGCGAGCGTTGGGACGGTGTAGAAAACCGAGACGCCGTACTTCTCGATGATCTCGAACGTCCTGCACTTGTCGGGGTAGTCCGGGGCACCCTCGTACATGAGGACTGTTGCGCCGACTGAAAGCGGCCCGTAGACCCCGTAGCTGTGGCCCGTGATCCACCCGAGGCTTGCGGTCGTCCAGATTATGTCATTTGGCTTGAGATCGAGAACGAGCTTGGATGTGGCGTAGACGTGCACGAGGTAGCCGCCTGTTGAGTGCACAACTCCCTTTGGCTCAGCTGTCGAGCCGGACGTGTACATTATGAAGAGCGGGTGGTTCGAGTCGAGAATCTCGGGCTCGGTGTATCCCTTCTTCGTTATCTCGTGGTACCAGTGATCCCTCCCGTCAACCATCTCCACGTCTATTCCAGCTCTCCTGACCACCACGACGCTCTTTATTCCCCCGTACTGCTCGATGGCCTGATCCGCCTTCTCCTTGAGGTTTGTCACCTCTCCCCTCCTGTAGTATCCGTCCGCCGTTATCAGGAACTCTGATCTGCTGTCCTTCAGTCTGAACCCTGCCGATCTCGCGCTGAAGCCCTCGAATATGAACACGTGGGTCGCCCCTATCCTCGCGCAGGCGAGCATCGCAACAACAGCCTCGGGTATGTTGGGCATGTATATCGCAACCCTCGACCCCTTCTCAACTCCCAGCTCCCTGAGGGCCGCGCTGAACGCGTTCACCTCCCTGTAGAGCTGGAAGTACGTCAGAGTTCTCGTCTCTCCGTTCTCTCCCTCCCATATCAGCGCTGCCTTGTTCCTCATGTCTGCATGCCTGTCAACGCAGTTGTAGCACGCGTTTATCTTGCCGCCAACAAAAAATCTGAAGTATGGCGCCTTCGAGTCGTCCAGAAACTTCTCCCATGGCTCAAACCACTCGAGCTCTCTGGCAAAGTCCTCCCAGAACTCCACCCAGTTCTCGGACGCCCGTGAGTAGATTGCCGGGTCTCTGACGTTTGCCTGCTGAATAAATTCCTTAGGTGGATAGATCCCCATCATTATTTATCACTATTAATAATGCGAAGTGGTGGCTATTTAAAGGTTTTCTTATATTGCGATCGCACGTCAATGCAGCCGGTAAATGGTAAATACTCCCGAAGACAACTTCATACAATGAAACGGATGGTCGCGCTCCTGCTCATCATCACCTCCATCCTCGTGGCAGGATGCATCCAGAACGCGGGGAACAAAAACGAGGAGAACAGATACAAGGACATCACGGTTGACGAGGCGTACAGGATGATAGAAGAGCATGCAGGAAACAGCAGTTTCGTCATAATAGACGTGAGAACACCGAAGGAGTACGAGGAGGGCCACATACCGGGAGCCATCAACATCGACGTGTTCGGAAGGAACTTCAGAAAGAAGCTCGAGGAGCTCGACCTGAACAAAACATACCTCGTGTACTGCAAGACGGGGTTCAAGAGCAAAATAGCGTGCGAAACTATGGTCAGAATGGGCTTCAGGCACGTTTACAACATGGAGGGAGGAATAGAAGCGTGGATGAAAAAGGGGTATCCGGTTGTCAGGCAGCCCTCCTCCTCGTAGCAAGTAACACCAGAATCCCGCCAGCGAGCGAGAGAGAATACACCCTCACGTACTCATAAAAATGCTCCTCACCGCTGATCACAGCCGTAGCAAGAACTGCAATGAACACCGCAACGAACACCACGCCACATACCTTCGAGACTATGAGCGCAAGCCTGCCTCTGCCAAACAGCGCCAGTGCAAGGGACAGCGCGAACGACACTGCTCCGAACAGAAGCGACTTTGCCACGAGCACAACCCCCGTTAGACCAAGCACTCCTCCGGCCGAGCTGAAGAGTAGGCCTGCAACTGCATAAAGACCATAAACCACTGCAAGGCCGAGTGCCAATACGCTGCCGAGTAACGACAGTGTGTCCATGAAAGTGTCTTGTCCCGAGCTGATATATCTTTTAGGCAGAAGACATTCATTCAAAAAAGAAAAAACAAACATCAACACTCTTAAATACTTCCATGACAGAACTGTAATCGGTTATGGCCGAAATAACCATCAGGCTAAAAGTCCCCGACGGAATGGAAGAAAAGGTTAGGAAAGCTGTTGAGGATGCCGTGAAGAGTGTTCTCCAGCAGAAAAAGCTCAGAGACGACATTCTCGACAGATACTTTGGAAAGTATCAGGGTGAAGTGAGGGAAGAGGAGTTGTATCTCCAGTAAGGGTTTTCGTGGACTCGTCAGTTCTCATCGAGTTTGTAAATGGTAATCCTGAAGCTGGAGCGATTCTCAAAAAGCTCAGGAAATTTGACGTAAACGCGTTCATAAACGACATCGTCTTTAGCGAGTTCATATTTCACTACCTGTCTCTGAAATCGGGAAAATCTCCTCTGACGATGAAGGGAAAGGGGGAGATTTCAGAATACATTGATGAGAAGGATCCACTCGAGTTCATAAACCAGTTCAGCATCCTTCAGGTGGATGAAGAAGTGGTGGAAAAGTCCTATGACTTGATGAAGGAGTATAGCCTTCTACCAAACGATGCAATTATTCTTGCGACCTGCATAAAGCATGAGGTTGACGTTCTGGTTACGCTGGATGGAGATTTTGAGGAACCGTGCAAGTCTGAAGGTGTTAGAGTGGTTTCGAAAGCTTCAGAACTTGAGATTCATGATCATTAAATCTCTTGGCAGACACTAACAAACCAGCATTACACATAGATTGTGGATAAAAGCGCCCGGGCCGGGATTTGAACCCGAGGCGCGGGCTCGACAGGCCCGCATGTTAGGCCTGGCTACACCACCCGGGCACAATGGCTGAATTGCCTTAGCCCCAAATGTGTTTTTAAACGTTTTGGTCTGTCACCGGCACAAATGGAAAACTTAAATTAACATAGTTTCAAAAGCTCGCTCGTGATAGAGCTCCAGATAAAAACAAAACTTCCAGAGAACTGTGCCCTTGGCCTCATTGCGGCAATGCAAGACGTCATAACGAAAGTTGAGGGCCTCACGGATGTTGGAGAGACAATAAAGGGTCTGTTTCAGGTTAAGGGAAAGAACGTGAGCCATGCGGTGGAGCATCTGCCCGAGATGTGCGACACGGTTCTCCTCTCGAGAGATGAGGCGAAGGTGCTGATAAAGGAGCACACCTGCATGGTCGCCCTGCCAATCGTCCAGTCGGGCTGCATACTGAGGAAGGCAGACATCAGCGACGGAGAGATTGTGTGGGACGTGATATGCGATGACGACTCGTTCAGAAGGCTGATGTCCAAGCTTGAAGAGTATGGAGTGGATTTCGACATAATATACAAGGGCAAGCCGTCCAAGACCGGAACCACGTACAGGGAAGAGGAGATTCTCAGGTATGCGCTGGAGAAGGGCTACTTCGACTACCCCAAGAAGATAAGGCTCGAGGAGATAGCGGAGCACTTCGGAATAGCCTCCTCAACACTCTCCGAAATTCTCAGGAGGGGGCAGAAGAAGATACTGGAGAAGTACTTCAAAGAAGTCCAAGAATGAATTCTGAAAGTCTGACCGCATCATCCCTGCTTTTCATCATTGTGTTTGTCTCCACCACCTCGCAGCCGGGGTAGGTGAAGAGATCTCCCTCCTGAACCACGAACACGTCCACGAGCCCTCCGTAAAAGTCGAGAACCCCCTTCGGGCTGACCTCATATCCAAGAGCTCTCAGAAACTTCCCTGCTGGCCCGCTTACAGGACTCGTTCCAACTACTGGAGAGATTGCGATGACCCTCTTCTCTTCCAGAGCCTCCCTCACGCCCCTTACCATGAGTATGGGGTTTATGCTCGTAACGGGGTTGCTCGGGCCTATTACAACAGCCTCACTCTCCTCTATCGCCTCGATCACACCCTCGGCAGGCCTTGCGTTCTCTATGCCCTTCACAACAACGTCCCTCACCTTGGGCTCGCCCTTCCTGACAACCCAGAACTCCTGAAAGTGCATCTCACCCTCGCTTGTTACTATGTGGGTCGACACCTCCTCCTCGCACATTGGGAGCACGGGCTGCTCCACTCCGTAAGCTCTCCTGAGCGCGTCGGTGGCCTCTTTCAGGCTCCCACCACTCCTCAAAACCTCGCTCCTCAGAATGTGCGTCGCTCTGTCGAGGTCGCCGATCATCATGCCCTCATCCAATCCAAGCTCTTTGAGTCGCTGGTGTGTGACGAAGGTGTCCCCGCGCACTCCCCACCACTTGCTCTCGTCAATTACCCCGGCAAGAGCGTAGATGACCGAGTCTATGTCCGGGCAGATCTTGTTTCCCGAAACCCACACATCCTCGGCCGTGTTCACTATCACGGCAAAGTCCGGGTTGACCTCCTTCATCCCCGTCAGAAGCTTCGGGGTGCCCGTGCCTCCTGAGAGTACTGCGAGCATCATGTTAAAGCCAGCACGGGAGAATAAAAACAATTTGAAAGGACTCGCATAGAAAGCAATATATTTTGAGAGTTCAACCCCTAATCCATGATTGCATACGGCAGATTCATCGCAAGAGGGGAGTTCTTCGAGGACTATTTTGAAATTGAAGGTGGCAAAGTCAGAATTGATGGTTTGAGCTTCGACGTTGAAGAGGTCAGGTTCCTCCCTCCCGTAACTCCCGAGAAGATTGTGGGCGTTGGTTTAAACTACAGGGATCACGCTGAGGAGCTCAAGATGGAGATCCCGAGCGAGCCGGCGCTTTTCATGAAGTCACCCTCATCAGTCATCGGGGATCGCGATTACATAGTGCTGCCCGAAAAGAGTGAGAGGGTGGACTACGAGGGTGAGCTTGCCGTGGTGATAGCGGAGAGGTGCAGGGACGTATCTCCAGAGGAGGCGAAGGAGTACATCCTCGGATACACGTGCTTCAACGACGTCACGGCCAGAGACCTACAGCAGGCCGGCTGGCAGTGGGGGATGGCCAAGTCCTTCGACACGTTCTCACCAATAGGGCCTTACGTGGTCACCGACCTCGACCCCTCCAGTCTGGGCATAAGGACATACCTAAATGGAAGGAAGGTTCAGGAGTCGAGCACGTCAAATCTGGTCTTCGACGTTTACCAGCTTGTATCCTACATCTCCTCGATAATGACGCTCAAGGAGGGTGATGTGATAACCACCGGCACACCTGCGGGTGTGGGCAAGCTTAATAAGGGCGATGAGGTTGTGGTCGAGATAGATGGCATAGGGAAACTCACCAACTACGTGAGGTGATCGGATGGAGAAGGAGTATCACGCTCAAAAGGTCGAGGAGAAGTGGGTTGAGAAGTGGAAAGATGAGATGTACTATTTTGACTGGAACTCCGAGAAGCCACATTTCATAATTGACACCCCTCCCCCCTATCCAACGGGCACGTTCCACATTGGAAACGCGCTGAACTGGTGCTACATAGACTTCATAGCCCGCTACAAGAGGATGAAGGGCTACGAGGTCATGTTCCCGCAGGGATGGGACTGCCACGGACTGCCCACCGAGGTCAAGGTTGAGGAGATGTACGGCATAAAGAAGAGCGACGTTCCGAGGGAGAAGTTCAGGGAGCTCTGCGTGAAGTTCACCGAGGAGAACATAGAGAAGATGAGGAGGACGATGAGGAGGCTGGGCTTCAGCATAGACTGGAGCAAGGAGTACATCACCATGTACCCCGAGTACTACAGGAAGACGCAGGTGAGCTTCGTCAGAATGTACAACAAGGGGCTGATCTATCGGGGGGAGCATCCCGTCATCCACTGCCCGAGGTGTGAGACGACCATAGCCCTCGCGGAGATCGAGTACAAGAGCGGGAAGACCAAGCTCAACTACATAAAGTTTGATGATGACGTCATAATCGCCACCACGAGGCCGGAGCTCATCCCGGCGTGTGTTGCAGTGGCTGTTCATCCTGAAGATGAGCGCTACAGGGATGTGGTCGGCAAGGTCGTGAGGGTGCCGGGTACGGGACATGAGGTTAAAGTCATCGCAGACGACGAGGTCGATCCGGAGTACGGCACTGGAATGGTGATGATCTGCACATTTGGTGACAGGCAGGACGTCAGGTGGTGGAAGAAGCACAAACTCGAGCTGAGGGACGTTCTTACAAGGGACGGCAGGCTCAACGAGAAGGCTGGCAAGTATCGGGGGCTCACAATACCGGAGGCGAGGGAGAAGATACTTGAGGACCTGAAGAGGGAGGGCAGGCTGCTCAGGCAGGAAGAGGTAGATCACAACGTTGGCGTTTGCTGGAGGTGCAAGACTCCCGTGGAAATTGTCGCGGAAAAGCAGTGGTTCGTTAAGATCGACAAGGAGAGGATTCTGGAGGAGGCGAGGAAGATAAAGTGGGTTCCGGAGCACATGTTCTCAAGGCTCGAGAGCTGGGTTGAGAGCATGGAGTGGGACTGGGTCATAAGCAGGCAGAGAGTCTTCGCCACACCAATCCCAGTCTGGTACTGCAAGAATTGTGGAGAGACGGTGGTTGCGAAGGAGGAGTGGCTGCCTGTCGACCCGACAAAGGACATGCCGAGGGAGCCGTGCCCCAAATGTAGAGGTACGGAGTTTGAGGGAGAGGATGATGTCCTCGACACATGGATGGACTCGAGCATAACACCGCTGGCGATAACAGGCTGGCCCGACGACCAGAAGGAGTACCCTACCCATCTAAGGCCTCAGGGTCACGACATAATCAGGACGTGGGCATTCTACACAATTCTGAGGAGCCTCGCCCTGACAGGCCAGATTCCTTGGTATGAGATAGTGATAAACGGGATGGTCCTCGGAGAGGATGGCAGGAAGATGAGCAAGAGCCTCGGCAACGTCATCTCTCCCGAGGAGGTCATTGAGAAGTACGGAGCAGACGCGATGAGGCAGTGGGCGGCGATAGGAGGAGTGATGGGCACGGACGTCATATTCAGCTGGAAGGAGGTCGTCGCGGCCTCAAGATTCCAGCAGAAGTTCTGGAGCATTCTGAGGTTTGCGATGCCACATCTTGAGGGCTACGTGCCCGAGGAGAGCCACAGGAAGTACCTGAGAGATGCGGACAGGTGGATACTCTCCAAGCTCAACAGGCTGATTGCCGAAGTTGACGGGGCGATGGGAGAGTACAACTTCAGCCAGGCCCTCAAGGCGATAAGGGGGTTCACATGGTACGAGTTCGCGGACAACTACATTGAGCTGGTCAAGAACAGGCTCTATTCCGGCACCGAGGAGGAGAAGATCCCTGCAAAGTACACGCTTCACAAGGTAATCTCTGCCCTCATAAGGATGCTCGCCCCGATAACGCCGTTCCTTGCGGAGGAGACGTGGCAGATATTCTCTGGCGAGGGCAGCGTCCACCTGCAGAGCTACCCTGAGGCTGACGAGTCGCTCATAGATGAGAGGGCAGAAAGGAGAGGCGAGCTGATAAAGAGCATAGTGGAGGCCGTGAGGAGGTACAAGCACGACAACGGCATAGCGCTCAACGCACCCCTCGGTAAGATGCTCGTCTTCACCAGCGAGGAGATAGACGTCAGGGATGTGGCTGGAGCTCTCAACGCTCAGGTTGAGCTGATAAGGGAGATGCCGGAGATTGAGACGAGGGTGGCAGAGTTGAAGCCCAAGTTCAGCATCCTCGGGCCGAAGTTCAGGGACAGGGTCAGGATGGTGCTTCAGGCCGTACAGAAGTTGAGCGAGGAGGAAATGTTAAAGCTTATAAAGGATGGCAGAGTTACAGTGGATGTGGGCGGAGAGAAGATCGAACTCGAAAAAGACTGGTTCGACGTGAGACTCGAGAAGGTTGTCAGCGGCAGGGATGTTGACGTTGTCGAGACCGAAAACGCCCTCATAATCATAGAGAAAGGTGAGTGAAATGGATGAGGAAAGGCTTAAGGAGTTGTTCTCCGGAGAAACAACCTTTCACCACATTTTGAAGTGCGTTCTCAACCTCACACCCTCAGAGATTGAGGTTTACCTTGCACTCCACCAGCACCCCAATGTGGGAGTGGACGAGCTGGCCCAGATTGTCGGGAAGGACAGGAGTGGGGTTTACAGGAGCCTGCAGTCGCTGATGGAGAAGGGACTCGTTGAGAGGGAGTACAGGATACTGAAGCACGGAGGATACAAGTACCTCTACGTGCCGATACCCATAGAAACGCTGAAGGAGAAGCTGAGGAACGAGCTCGAGAACTGGTTCAGGAAGCTTAACGAGGTTGTGGAGGAGTTCAGCCTCGAGCCCCAGCAGCCTGCCTGAGCTCTTCAAACTTTTTCTTGAGCATCACCGCATCCTCCTCGAGGTTAGGGCTCTCGCAGATCACCAGCCCGTCTGCGGAGTAGTCTGAAAGGGCCCTGAGGAGGTCGGTGAACCGGAAGTCCGACTCCCTGAGGTTGAGGTGCCTCTTCTCCCCCTTCGAGTCGTACTCTATCCCGCTGATGTGCACGTGCAGATCCCTCACCGCCTCGCTGCCCAGAGCGTTCTCCACAAGCTCGAGGGCCTTGAAGAACTCCTCGTAGCTGTTGAACTCCATCGTCCTTGCATGAATGTGGCTCACGTCTATGCACGGCAGGGTTAGATCGAGCTCGGCACAGAGGTTCACTATCTCCTCGAGCTCTCCGAACTGTTCCCTCTTTCCCGATGTTTCAGGCCTCAGAACGACGCCGAAAGCCCTTATTTCCTCCACGAGCTCCTCGAGTGCGTCCCTGACCCTCCTGAAAGCTTCATCTCTCGTCCTCTTCATGTAGTAGCCCGGGTGGAAGACGATGTTCCTCGCCCCCATTATGCTGCCGATCCTCGCCGACTCATAGAGGCGCTGAACGCTCTGCCTCACCTTAACCTCGCTGTCCGCGTTAAGGTTGATGTAGTACGGGGCGTGAACGCTCAGGGTGACGTTTAGAGAGCTCGCGACCATCCTGACCTGCTTCGCCGTCGCATCGCGCATCTTCACTCCCCTAACGAACTGAACCTCCATGCAGTCAAGGTTCAGCTCCCTTATTCTCTTTACCCCGTCGACCGTGCTCCGTCCGGGAGAAGAGTTCGGAACCCCTGCCGTTCCAAAGAGCATCGAAAAAAGTTTGGCGGGAAAAATAAAAACCTATTCCTCGACCGGAACGAACTTGGTTCCGTAGTAGATTATCCCGTCCTCCCCGTCCTCCCCGTACCTCCTGAATGCTGCCCTGACCCTCATTCCGATCCTCACATCCTCGGGATCGCAGACGATCTGGGAGGTCACCACAACGCCGCTGTCGAGCCTTATCAGGCCCACTATGTACGGCCTCTCCAGCTTCATGCTCTCCGGGGCGTCGTGAACGACGGAGTAGCTGAGGACAACTCCTGTATCCCCGAGCTCAACCTCAACTATGCTGCTCTTCCTCCTGCACTCGGGACAGAGGTTTCTCGGCGGGTAGAATGTTCTGCCGCAGTTCTCGCACTTGGTGCCAATCAGATTGTACCTGTACTTGATCTTCCTCCAGAACCTCGGAAGCATGAGCATCACCTCCTGAAAACCGAAACTACAGCAGTCGCTCCAGTGCCGCCAACATTCACGACCATTCCCCTCTCCGCGTCAACCTGCCTCTTGCCCGCGTCTCCCCTAAGCTGAAGTGCTATTTCAGCGGCCTGCCTTATCCCTGTCGCTCCTACAGCATGCCCACAGGCCTTTAGACCTCCTGAAGGGTTTACAGGAGTCCTACCTCCAAGTTCCACCTCACCCTCCCTCACGAGCTCGTGCCCTTTTCCTTTCTCCGCGATCCCGACATTTTCGTACAGCAGCATCTCGGTTATCGTGAAGGAGTCGTGCATCTCGAAAACCCCGATGTCCCTGAGCTCGCATCTGGCAAGCTTCAAGGCCTTCCTCGTCGCAACCCTAACGCTCCTCATCTCCAGCACGTCCTCCCTGTTCTGCAGGGCGAAGTAGTCGCTGGACTGCACGATGGAGTCGATGAAGACCGGCGTGTCTGTGTACTTCCTCGCCACGTCCTCGCTCGCGAGTATGATAACCGACGCACCATCGCTTATCGGAGCGGAGTCGAGGACCTTCAGGGGCTCGGCAACGTAGGGTGAGCTCAGCACCGCCTCCACACTTATCTCCCTCCTGAACTGGGCCTTCGGGTTGTGAACAGCATTTCTGTGATTTTTCACGCTGATCTTCGCCAGATCCTCCTCCGTGCTGCCGTACTCGTGCATGTGGAACCTCGCCATCATCGCGTACAGGCTGGCCAGCGTTGCGCCGTGGAATGCCTCCCACTCCTGATCGATGGACGAGTTCATTATCTCCATCGCCGAACCAACATCCGTGACCTTTTCCGCTCCTGCAGCTATGACTATGTCATGTATCCCGCTCGCTACAGCAATGTAAGCTTCTTTCAGGGCCACACCACCGCTCGCATCCCCGGCTTCAACCCTTATAGAGGGGATGTTTATCGACGCGAGTCCCGAATAGTCGGCTATCAGCGCGGCGATGTGCTCCTGAGCAAGGAACCTGCCGCCGCTCATGTTCCCAACGTACATCGCCTCAATCTCTCTCCCCTCGAGGTTCGCATCCTCTATGGCCTCAGTTCCCGCTGAGATGACGATGTCCCTGAAGCTCCTCTCCCAGAGCTCCCCGAACCTCGACATTCCAACTCCGATGATCGCCACTCTCCTCATGGAAATCACCCCATCCTGATCTTTCTCCTGAGCTTCGCGTACATGCCGTAGTCTATGTACACCTTCCTCTCTATCTTCTCCCAGACCTTAGGAGTCCTCTCGAAGCTCTCTATGTTCTCGGTTATCTCGACAATGAAGGCATCACTTCCAGCTCCGCTGCCGAAGGACGTGAGCAGTATCCTGTCTCCCGGCTTCGCGACATCCAGAACGGCAGCGAATCCGAGAAGCGACGAGCCAGAGTATGTGTTGCCTATGTACCTCACAACAAGCCCCTGCTCTATCTGCTTGCTGGAAAAACCAAGCATCCTCGCAACCCTCACGGGGAACTTTCCGTTTGGCATGTGGAACACAGCGTACGTGAAGTCCTCTGGAGTGAGGCTGTTCCTCTCCATGATCGTCTTGGCAGCGGTTGAGACGTGCCTGAAGTACGCGGGCTCTCCGGTGAACCTGCCCCCGTGGCTCGGGTAGGGCTGTCCCTCCCTCCTCCAGAAGTCGGGGGTGTCGGTCGTGAAGCTGAGCGTGTCCTTTATCTCGGCTATAACGTTCTCGTTCCCGATTATGAAGCCAGCTCCTCCGGCTGCAGCGGAGTACTCCAGCGGGTCTCCGGGGGCTCCCTGACTCGTGTCAGCGCCGATCGCGAGCCCATACCTAATCATCCCCGACTCGACCATCGCCATGCAGTTCTGTATTCCCGCACTTCCTGCCTTGCACGCGAACTCGAGGTCAGCGGAGTGGAAGAAGCTGTTTATCGCAAGAGCCTCCCCAACTATCGTCGCTGTAGGCTTTACCGCGTAGGGGTGGCTCTCGGAGCCGACGAATATCGCCCCTATCTCGTTCTTGTCTATCTTAGCCCTCCTCACCGCCTCCCTCGCGCATTCAACGGAAATTGTGACAGTATCCTCATCGATGTCAGGGACGCTCTTCTCGAATACACCGAGGCCGTTCTTGATCGCCTCGGCATTCTCTCCCCATATTCTCGCTATCTCCTCAGCCTTTATCCTGAACTTGGGAATGTACGTGCCGTACGAAACAATCCCGACCATCCTCACACCCCCAGACCCCTCAGCCGCTCCACAACCTCCTCCTCTTCAATCTCGGTTAAAATCAGGTCGATGCCCTCAATCTCGGCAATTTTAACGGCGAGTCTGTCAACCTTCTCCGAATTTAGTGGGTTGAGAATGACAACGGACGGCTTAAGGTTGGCAACCCTGACCGCAACCATCGGAGACCTGCCGGTGGAGACCTTGGTGAAGACGAGGGCCCTCTCGCTCGTGAGTCCGTACAGCCTGTAGAAGTCGTAGCTGCTCATCTCGAGAATCGCCTTCAGGCTGTCCACGACCGTGTGCCCCATCGCGCTTCTGCCAAAGTTCGTCATCAGTGCTCCATCCACGATGCTGGCCAGCTCCTTTGAGCTGCGGGGCTTGGAGTACTCCATTATGTCTATTATGACATCAAACTCCACCCCGAGCAGATCCTTGTATTTGGAGAGCGTCTTCCACCCCCTCTCCCTGTCTATCTCGATGAGCGTCTCCACGAGCTTCTTTATGAAGGCCGTTCCGGGGGACTTCCTTCTGTTGGACTCGTAATCGCTTATCACGGAGGGTGTTATCTCGAGCCTCTCGGCAAGCTCCTTCTGCGGGACGTCAAATATCGTTCGCCACTTCTTTATTGCATCTCCATAGCTATCCGAGAAAACTATGTTGCCCGCTATCAGCTCTGCGAACCTCTTGGCGAGAAAATCCATGGGGGTTTTTTATTTAGAGTGTATAAAAATTTTACGATCAGCGAATTAGTGTTCGTTTAAAAACGATTTCATGGCCTTGTAAATGATTTCCCCCATCTCGCTCAGGATCTCTCTGGCGGTATAAATGTTACCCATGTCCATCTCCGCAATCGCCCTCCCGACTATCCTGAGCAGGGTGTCGAGCGCATCGACATCAACCTCAACTGTCCCTTCGCTAAATCTTGCTCTCTCAAGCTTCTCGGCAAGCTCCCTCAACTCCTCAACTTCCACAAAAATTTTTATACCGAGTGGTTAAAAAATTTTCAAAAAACTCACGCTTCTCGGAGGTGATGGCCGTGAAGATATGGTACGTTGGCGCTTATGGGATCGTGTCCACCACTGCGATGCTCGGTGGCAAGCTCATAGAGAAGGGCAGGATGGAGACCACCGGGCTCGTCAGTGAGCTTCCGCAGTTCGAGGGTATCGAGAAGTACGCTCCTCTCAAATTCGAGTTTGGCGGTCACGAGGTAAGGAAGGTGGAGAACGCTTACGTGGCTTCACTGCAGCACTGGGAGCTCAACAGGCACTTCGAGCTCGACCAGCTTGAGGAGGTCAGGGAGGATCTCGAGAAGATAAGGGCAGAGAAGGGCACAGCCATCAACTGCGGAAAGGGTGTGCAGGCGCTCGGAGAGCTGGACGTGCTGGAGAACGAGGTGCAGACGCTCTCGGAGATAGTGGAGAGGCTTGAGAGAGACGTGAAGAGGTTCGCTGACAGCGAGACAGTCATGATAAACTCGGCCTCCACTGAGCCGATAATAAGGTACAACGAGAAGTACCACGACACCCTCGACGGCTTCGAGAAGATGATTGAGGAGAATGCAAAGGAGTACGCGTCTGCGAGCATGCTCTACGCCTACGTGGCGTTGAAGAACGGCATTCCGTACGGAAACTTCACACCAAGCGTTGGCTCCTCCTTACCGGCCCTCAAGGAGCTGGCGATTGAGAAGAAGGTGCCTCACGCAGGCAACGACGGAAAAACTGGAGAGACACTGGTCAAAACCACACTCGCGCCAATGTTCGCCTACAGGAACCTGAAGGTGCTGGGATGGATGAGCTACAACATCCTCGGAGATCTCGACGGGCTCGTGCTGAGCCACAAGGAGAACAAGGAGAGCAAGGTGATCAGCAAGGACAAGGTTCTCGAGAAGATCTACGGCTACTCACCGTTCAGCATAACCCAGATAGAGTACTTCCCGTCTCTCGCGGACAACAAGACTGCATTCGACTTCATACACTTCGAGGGGTTCCTCGGAAGGAAGATGAAGTTCTACTTCATCTGGGATGCGATAGATGCCATAGTCGCTGCTCCCCTCACCATAGACATCGCAAGATTCCTGCTGTTCGCGAAGAAGGAGGGGATGTACGGAGTCATAAAGGAGATGGGGTTCTTCTTCAAGAGCCCCATGGAGACGAGGAACGTTAACACCCACTCCCAGTTCGAGGAGCTTGTCAGGTGGTATCAGGAGAATGCCTGACTGCCCCTCTCACTTTTTCTTCATGCAAAGGTATATATAGGGTTTATAAAGGTCTTTAAATATGGCTACTGACTACAAAATTAAGATTGAGAATGTCGTCGCCTCAACCCAGATTGGCGAGAACATTGACCTGAACAAGATCGCGAGAGAGGTTAAGGATGCAGAATACAAGCCAAAGCAGTTTCCCGGACTTGTTCTGAGAATTAAGGAGCCGAAGGCTGCGGCTCTCGTTTTCAGAAGTGGCAAGGTCGTTTGCACCGGAAGTAAGAGTGTTGAAGACGCGAGGAGGGCTGTAAAGCAGGTTGTAAAGATAATCGGCAGTTTTGGCATCCCGGTTTACGAGGATCCCGAGGTGAAGGTTCAGAACATTGTGGCCTCTGCCGACCTCGGAGTTGACCTCAACCTCAACGCCATAGCCATCGGCCTGGGGCTTGAGAACATTGAGTACGAGCCGGAGCAGTTCCCGGGGCTCGTTTACAGGCTCAGAGATCCGAGGGTTGTGGTGCTTATATTTGGCTCCGGCAAGATGGTGGTAACCGGTGGAAAGAATCCCGAAGATGCGAGGAGGGCTGTTGAAAAGATAGCGGAGGAGCTCACGGCCTTAGGCCTTATGTAGCCAGTAGAGGTCATGACCTGGCCTTAGAGTGTAGACTCCGTCGAGGACGTATCCCTTTTCTTTTACAAATTCTACCTGATCCTTTGAGGTCACAACAACGTCGTAGCCGTCGTAGTACTTGCTGGAGAACGCCGTGGAGTGGTGCCGGAGGTACCACGGAAGCGGCCAGTAGTCATTTCCGGGAACGAAGACGAGAACCGAGCCGTTGTACTCGATTATCCTGTCCGCGAGCTTCTCCACATCCCTCTGGGCCTGAATGTATATGAGGTCGTGGTCGGTGTTGGTGCTGTCAACGTACGCGAGATACCCCGCCACTCCCGCCGTGATGAGGAGCAGAGACACGAAAACGAACCTCGCAGGCTTTCTGGTCAGATAGCCTGCGTAAAGGCTTCCGAAGAATGCCATTGGAGCAACAAGATGAACAAGGAGCCACGGAACCTTGTGGCTCAGCACGTGGTAGATCAGGAACGCGGTTGCAAGCCAGTAGAACGCGAACAGCTCTATCTCAGTTAGCTCCTTCCCCTTCACCCTCCTGACGAACTCGGGAATGCCTGCAAGCACCATGCCCAGTGGCAGAAACTCGTACTCGAGGATCATCTTGGAGTAGTAGTAGATGGGCTTCCAGTGGTCGTTTCTCTCGTGCATCTCGAACCAGTGTGCGAAGGAGTTGATGGTTGCCCTCTTCAGACCATCCATGTCCGAGAAGGCGGAGGTGTAGAGGAATGAGAACATGAAGAACGCGATGAGGAATGAAACGAGCAGGTGCTTGAGCGTGCTCATGCTCACGCCATAGTCCCTGTCGTGGAGCTTCCTGAAGAAGATGAAGGACAGAATCGTGCCGAGGTAGAGGTATCCGTTCTCCTTGGCAGTGACCATCACCGCAGCAAAGATCGAGGCGATGTAGATGTACCTCGCCCTCCCGGTTTGCCTGTAGGAGAAGTAGCTGTAAACCACCGCTATGAAGCTTGCAAGCACTATCACGTCGTTTCTCAGGTACCGGGAGTAGTAGAGGATTGAGGGAGAAAATAGGAGGATTGCTGCGAAGAGGTACGAGTTTTTGTAGAACCTCTCGAACCTGAGGGCGAAGAATATGCCGATTATGGAGAACACCACCGGGACGAGGCGGGCCGTGAACTTCGAGTCTCCGAGCACCGAGAAAACGCCCGCGGTTGCGAAGTACAGGAAGGGGCCGTGGTATGCAGGGTCGTAGCTGTAGCTGTGGTCCTTCATGAGGATGTAGCTGAGGTATCCGTGAATGCTCTCATCATGATCCATGGGCCTGTCGTCGAGCATGTAGAGCCTCGTCACCAGTGCTATGAGCAGGAAGGCGATGACGAGCTTTTTCATCGGGGTGAGTGGGCTGTGGTTGTAAAAAAGGTTTGCCATAAGCTTAAAATCCGGCATGTCCTAAGCGGGACATGGCTCTCAGGAGGGCTCTTCCGGTCATGGTCAGCTACTTCTTCATATCCATGGCGTTCGGCGTGCTCGCCTCTCCCTACTTCGGCAGCCTTTCCGTGCTCATGTCCCTGAGCGTGTTTGCTGGGGCAGCGCAGTTCATAGCCCTCAGAATGGTTGAGGAGAACGCGGACATCTGGCTGATAATCCTGACGACCCTCCTGATAAACTCGAGGCACCTCCTGATGTCCAGCGACATGTCCGGAATCTTCAGGGGGCTGAACCCCATCAAGAGAGCAGTAATGGCTTTCGGAATCACCGACGAGACGTTTGCAGTCGGAATATCAAGCGTCAAAGGCACGGGAGACTGGGGGTTTCAGGTGAGGCTGAACTTTCTCGCACTCTCGGCATGGGTGAGCGGAACAGCGTTTGGAATAGCCTTCGGCCAGCTGATACCGGAGAAAATCTACAGCATCCTCCCGTTCGGCCTGACTGCGATGTTCATAGCCATCCTGACTTCGAGCGTCAGGGGAATCAGCTACGCCGTCTCTGCAATAGTTGCGGGAGTGATAGCCGTGGTTATAGGGTCGAGCACCGGAATAATCTTTGCCGCTCTTGCAGGGATAGTGGCAGGAGGTGTGGCTGAGAGATGGACTGGCTGATTCTGATACTCGGAATGGCCGTCGTGACCTACCTGACGAGAGTCACGCCATTTTTCCTAAGCATAAGGGACAGCAGGTTCGTGAAGTACGTCCCACCAGCAGTGTTCTCCGCCCTCGTCTTCCCGGACGTGCTCAGCAGTCCTGAGAAGACCATCGCTGGTGCTCTCGTGTTTGCGGTGTGCATCAAAAACAGAGACCTGCTCCTCGCCTTCCTCGTCGGAACCTCAGCCCTCTATGTCCTGCAGCTGGTGTGAGTCCTTGTCCACGTACCTCCCTCTCAGCTCGATCTCCCTGAACCTCTCCATGACTTCGTCAAACTTCTCGTAGCTCGAGTATCCCTCGAGGAAGGCTCTCCACAGCTCCTCCCACCCATCAAACCCGGCCTTCAATGCCTCGTAGAAGACGTGTATGTCCACGCCCTTTGCCTCAAGCCTCTCGTCGTGGAAGGCGAGGCCGAAGTCTATGAAGTACACCACATCACCGCTCAGGATCATGTTCATCGGCGTGATGTCCCCGTGAATTATTCCGGCGGCATGTAACCTCGCAACGGCCTCGCCAATCTTCCTGCACACCTCTACATCCATGGCCTCCTTCACTGGAGTGCCTTTGATCCTCTCCATTACTATCCTGTCGCCCTCAACGTCGAGGACTATGGGTGTGGCCACACCAGCCCTCCTTGCAGCCGAGAGTATCCTCGCCTCGAGCGTGGTTCTCCTGCTGCGTATGATCTCGTCGAGCTCCCTGACCCTGTACCTCTTAGGAACCCTGACCTTCTCGACCCTGTCGTCGTAGATCCTGACCTCCGCCTCTCCGCCAAGGAATACCTCTACCACCTGACCTCTACCTCCTCTATCCTGAAGTCCGGGTTTATATGCGACTCCTCGACATCAACATCCATTCCGTGCCTGTGCATGAGCAGGCCGGTGTAGGCGATCATCGCCCCATTGTCTCCCATGTACTCCCTCGGCGGGGCGTGAAATTCCGCATTCCTGTCCTCACACATGATTCTGAGCATCTCCTGAAGCCTCGAGTTGGCACCAACGCCACCGACAAGCAGGCACTCATCTTTCTCTAAATAGGCCATCGCCCTCTCCGTAACCTCGACGAGCATCGCAAAGGCCGTTTCCTGAAGGCTGAACGCCACGTCCTCCCTCCTCTCACCCCTGTCGACGAGGTTCATGGCGTACGTAACGAGGCCGCTGAACGAGAAGTCCATCCCCTTAACAACGTATGGCATCTCGATGTACCTCTTCCCGTTCCTCGCAAGCTCTTCAACCCTCGGCCCACCCGGGTGAGGGAGGGTGAGGTGCCTCGCAAACTTGTCGAGCGCATTACCTATGCCTATGTCCAGCGTCTCTCCAAAGACCCTGTACCTGTTTCCCTTTCTGGCAATGACCTGACTGTTTCCACCGCTAACGTAAAGCGCGACCGGGTCTCTGGCCCCGGTCATCCACCTGCCAATCTCCACATGCGCCAAGCAGTGGTTCACGCCCACGAGCGGCTTCTTAAGCTTGAGGGCAATCGCCCTCGCAACTGTAGCGCCAATTCTGAGGCAAGGCCCCATTCCGGGGCCCTGAGAAAAGCATATGACGTCCAGATCCTCAGGAGAGACCTTCTCAAAAACTTTCCTCAGTACCTTTCCCGCGACCTCTGCGTGGTGCTGTGCAGCCTCTCTTGGGTGAATTCCTCCCTCCTTAGGCCTGTACGCATCTCCCGCTAAGGCGATTACTCCATCCTCGTCAACCACGCCAACGCTGAAGTTCCACGCGGTGCTCTCAATCCCGAGAGAGATCATTTCTTGAACTCAGTATACCCGCACCTTCCGCAGGTTCTCCTGTCCTTGTGCTCTGCGAGGAAAACTCCCTCGCCGCACCTCGGACAGAACTTCCTCGTTCTGACAACCTTGTCTCCCTTGATCTCGTAGAACTTTGACACGAGAACCTCACCCTTCTTGCCCTTCGCCATTACTCTCCACCCTCCTCAGACTCCTCGGAGAAGTTCCTCTTGAGAATGTAATCCTCCTCAACCGCCTTCATATCCTCTGGCGTTTCGTAGATGAGCGCATATCCCTCGGCCTCCATCTTGCCGAACTCCGGCTTCATCCACCTTATAACTAACCTGTCCTGAGTGGCGTTGAGAAGCCCTGACAGCTTCTCCCTCACTTCCTGCCTTGAAGGGGTTACCTTCGTGTCCTCATACTTCACCCTGAAGTAAACCTCCTTCCTCTTCAGCAGAGGATTATCCCTCTGTTTCTCAATCAGCAGCTCCATTCACCTCACCTCCGATGAGCATATCTCTAACCCTATCGTCTCCAACTTCCTCCATCTCCTCAACCATGCGGGATATTAGAACTTTACCCTCCTCGTCAACAGTGTAGGCCGCAATCCCCCTCGAGGGTATGCCGTACAGAATCACGCTCCCCTCAGGAAGCAGCAGGGCCAGCGGAAGGGCAGACATGTCCTCCTCTCCGTCCACAATCACGCAAGTCCTACCTGTAGATATCCCCTCCCTCAGCGCACGAACGAGCTCCTCTGTCACGTGCCCCTGAGGGTTCTCGACCCTGACGATCCTGTAATCCCTGAGAAACGCCATTATGTCCGACTCAAAGCTGTCTCCGAGCTCCCTTCGCTCGGTTTTGAAGTCTATGACCACGATGTCCGGCTCAAACCCGGCCTGAAACGTGAAGAGAGACACGAGATCCCCGATGGTTGCCAGAAGCTTCGCTTGCCTTATCTCCTCTATCCTCTTCACAAGCTCCGGGCCTCTGCCCTCGTAAAGCCTGCCAAACGGAACCGACAGCTCCTCCCTGAGCTTCTCGGTGACCCTCAGCATCTCAGCTCACTATTAGGGCGTATTTTCCCGCGTACTTGACCCCAAGCTTCTTCGCGACCTCACTCTTCTCCGGGTCAATGATCACAACGTATCCGTGCCACTCCTTTGTGAACTCCCTGCTCCCGCAGACCTTGCAGATCGTCGGCTCTTCGGTAATGTACCTGCACTTCTTGCAGGCGTACTCTACCATCACTCACCACTCTCCAGCTTCTTCTTATCCTCCTCAATCCACTTCAGCGCGCCAAGCCAGGGCTGCCTCATTGTTAAGCCGATCTTGCTCTTCTCGGGCTCCTTCTCCTTAAGTGAGAGGGCCACTATCCTCGCCCTTACCAGATCTCCCTCCTCAAGCGTCCTTTTCGTCTCCCTGCCAACGAGCCTCTTGTTCTTCTCGTCGAAGTTCAGGTAGTCGTCGGTTATCTGGCTCATGTGGAGAAGCCCGTCGAGCGGGCCGAGAGATACGAAGGCTCCGAACTCGACAATCTCGTTCACGACCCCCTCAACAACCTCCTGCATCAGGGGTTTGAAGGTGATGGCCGTGAAAACCACGTCAAAGTACACACCCCCGTCTCCCTCGATTATCTTGCCCTCTCCGATCTCGTCCACGCTCTCTATGCCGACGATCATGCCGTACTCCTTGTCCAGCATGCCCTCGAAGTTCTCCCACAGCAGTTCGTCGATTATCTGGCTTATGTCCTCGCCGAGCCTGTTCGGGGGAACCCTAACCGTGTCTCTAACCTTTATCCGTGCATACATGAGCATCACCAGAATATGTGGGGCAAAGGACAGCTAAGCTTATAAATTTAATCCCTCCCTGCAGATTAAACTTTCCCCAGCTTGGCCCTGAGAAACAGTCTCAAAACACCGGCCACAACCCCGAAGTTCTTCCGCCTGATGTTCCTGAGGATGAAGGAGGGTCTCAGGTAGAACCTCCTGTACGCGAGCTTCAGCAGGTTCATGACCTCCTCGGGTTCAACGTGCTCTCCCTTCATGACAGGCTTACCTGCGGTGTACTCATCGAAGTTCTCTGTGAGGAGCCAGCCATTCTTCCGGGCGAGCTCGTATATCTCCGTTCCCGGATACGGTGTCAGAATCGAGAACTGCGCGTAGTCCGGGTCGAGGGAGAGGGCGAGGTCTATCGTGCTCATCATGTCGCTCCTGCTCTCCACAGGGGCGCCGAGAATGAAGGAGCAGATCGCAAGCATCCCGTGCCTCTTTGTTAGCTCCACAGCCCTCCTCACCTTATCGAGGCTTATCCTCTTCCTGTAGAACCTGAGAACGTCCTCACTCGCCGACTCCACGCCGTAGTAGATCATCTCACACCCCGCTCTCTTCATCTCCCTGAGCATCTCCTCATCTACCGTATCAACCCTCGACGAGCAGCTCCACGAAACGTCCAGGCCCCTCTCCCTGATCTCCCTGCAGATCTCAAGAACCCTGTTCCTGTCGAGCGTGAACGTGTCGTCGCTGAAGGCTATGTTCCTCGCACCAAACTCATCGTAAAGCCACTCGATCTCGTCAACCACATTCCCCGCGCTCCTCATCCTGAACCGCCTGCCCATGAATCTGGACGTCGAGCAGTAGATGCACCCGAAGGGGCATCCTCGAGAGGTGATCACAGGGAAGTAGTTCAGTCTCCTGCCTATGACCCTATACCTATCCATGGGAAGAAGATCGTAGGCGGGGAACGGCAGTGAGTCGAGATCATCGATGTATCCCCTGCCCTCGTTGGAGATCACCCTCCCACCGTCCTTATACACGATCCCCTTAACACCCTCAAGCCCCTTCCCGCTCTCAATTTTCTCAGCGACCTCCACAATCGTGTGCTCACCCTCCCCGACGCACACTGAGTCTACAAAACCGCTTTTTAAAGCGCTGAATGGTGTGAAGGAGACGTGAACGCCTCCAAGCACAACGTGCACGTCTGGAAGCGCCTGCTTCAGCTCCCTCGCAAGCCTCAGCGCGGAGCTAAATGTGGGGGTTGTGGAGGTTATCCCCACCATGAACGAGTTCCTCACCCGCTTAACGAGCTCATGGATGCTGAGCCGCTCCACCATGTTGTCCACTATCTTGACTCTAAAGCCCGCCTCCCTGAGGGCTGAGGCGAGGTAAGCAAGTCCAAGGGGTGGGGTGGAGAAGTCGAGCCTCCTGACGGTCTCGACGTTGCAGGAGGGATTGATGAGGGTGATCATCCGAGACACCTTCAATAAAATAGATTTATATCGTAGTATTTAAAATATATTCTAGACTGCACGGATTGGTGGGTTAAAAGAGATGACTACCTGTTCAGATCCTTTGGCACGCAATGGCCGCCGTTAAGCAGATAATACCTGCAAACGAGCATGTCGCACATGTACTCCGGAATTACGAACTTGTACTTCCAGCACCAGTACCTCTTCACCCTCAATATTTTGTTTTGCAGGTAATTAAATATTGCTCTCCACCGTCTATTATTCACACGGGCATCAAAATCCTAAATATTATATACTCATACAAATTTCCTTAAGTCCGGAATGAGAATCGTGATGAAGTTCGGCGGAACGAGCGTGAAGGATGGCAGGAGCATCCTGCACTGCGCGAACCTCATCAAGAAGTTCTCCAAAAACAATGAGGTAGTTGTCGTGACCTCAGCCATGGCGGGAGTTACAGACTCACTGCTGCATGCAGCGAAAAAGTGCTGCAACGATCCCTCTCCCGGGTTCATAAAGCTGTTCATAGCCGAGATGACGAAGAAGCACTATGATGCTGTTAACGATGCGGTCAGAAACGAGGAGATAAAGTCAAAGGTTCTTTCCAAGGTTGACAAGCTCCTTGATGAGCTCGAAAAGGTTTTGCTCGGCATAAACTATCTCGGAGAGCTCACCCCGAGGAGTCTTGACTACATACTGTCATTCGGAGAGAGGCTTTCTGCTCCAATTCTCTCAGCATCACTCCTCTCGGTTGGGGTTGACAGCCTCGCCCTCGAGGGTGGTGATGCGGGAATTCTCACTGATGAGACGTACGGCAGGGCGAAGCCTCTTCCAGAGGTCTACGGAACGATAAAGAGCAGACTCGAGCCTCTGGTGTCTATAAAGAAGACCGTTCCAGTCGTATCTGGGTTCATTGGAACGACCAAGAGCGGGAACATCACAACTCTCGGCAGAGGTGGGAGCGACCTCACGGCCACGCTGATCGCCTCAGCCCTGAACGCCGATGAGGTCTGGCTGTGGAAGGAAGTCGATGGGGTGATGACCACAGACCCGAAGATAGTTCCCGAGGCGAGGCTGATTCCGGAGATAAGCTATCAGGAGGCGATGGAGCTGTCCCACTTTGGAGCCAAAATCCTCCACCCCAAGGCTCTCGAGCCCGTGATGAAGAAGCGGATCCCGGTCAGGATAAAGAACACGTTCAATCCCGATGCTGAGGGGACGGTGATAAAGGAGAGCGTCACATCAACCAAGGACATCGTGAAGGCCCTCAGCCTCATAGAGAGGGTGGCGATAATCAACATAAGCGGTGCGGGCTTCGACTTCGCTGAGACGATGTCCAACGTCTTCAGAGCACTTGCGGAGAACAAGGTGCACGTAATAATGGTCTCCCAGAGCTCCTCGGAGCTCAACCTGTCCATCGTCGTTGATGAGGCGGATGTGGAGAAGGCCATGAAGGCGCTGAACGGAATGATAAACGGAAACGGCAACGTCTCGAAGATGGAGGACATAGCTGTCATCAGCGCGGTTGGTGCCGGTATGGCAGGAACTCCCGGAGTTGCAGGCAGAATCTTCTCAGCCCTCGGAAGGAACAGGATAAACGTGGTCATGATAAGTCAGAGCTGCAGCGAGTACAACGTGAGCTTCGTCGTTAAAAGAGACGAGGGCAGGAAAGCGGTCAGGGTTTTGCACGAGGAGTTCGAGCTCGGTAGGGGTTCTTAGCCCTTTACTTTCAGGCCACGCCCAACCTTTTTATTGCCCTCCACGCTGCACTCCTTTGTGAGGTTCATAGCCTCATGGGTTTTTAAATGCCCGTACTGGGTGTACCTCAAAAACAAGTACCCGGAGTACGATGGGATAAGCAGGGAGAGTGTGAAAAGGGGGAGAGAGGCGGAAATCAAGTTCAGGGAAGTTCTTGAGGAGAGGAACGTCAAGTTCGCATACCAGAAGTGGCTGACGCTGAAGACGAGGTACTTCACCATCGTGGGAAAGGCCGACTTCCTGACATCCGATGCAGTCTATGAGGTCAAGAGCGTGCGGAGGTTCAGGGAGCCGAGCAGGAACTGGGTGGGGCAGGTGAACCTCTACATGGCCATGAGCGGGAGGAGAAAGGGGGTCATAGTGCAGTACGACGGGCAGGGGTTTGAGGAGCACAGCCTGAGGTTCAGCAGGAGCCTGCTCGACGAGAGCATCTCCTACTTTCAGGATCTGTACTCAGGGAAGTTCACCAGAGACTACACCCAGTGCAGCCACTGCTCCTACAGCTTCATCTGCCTGAAGTGAAAAGCGCCTCCGCATGCCTGTCCGGAATAACCTTGGGGATCTCCCTCTCCCCTTCTGCAACGTCCCGGCTCACGTACAGTCCGCAGTAGCACCTTCCGTACTCTCTGATGTCGGCCTCAGCGTAAACGCAGGGGCATACTATTTTTCTGTCAGTCTCTCTATCTCCAACGATTACCCTGCACGGGCAGTAGGCTATCCCGTACCTCTCCCTGTTGGTCAGCAGCCCTCTGGCAAGCTCGAGGACTATGTCTTTGTCGGGATTTAACGCCCACCCCCTCCTCTCGGCAACCTTGGACAGAACCTCAACATACTCCTCCGGGGTCATTCCACAACCTCCCTTAAAAGGGCCTCCAGCTTTTCCCTATCATAGCCAACAACCACCCGGTCACCGTGAACAACCACAGGCACAGCATACATACCGGCATAGCTGTAAATCTCCCTCATCGCCATCTCCTTCTTCTCCATGTCGAGCTCATCGAGAAATATGACGTCAACATCCGCTCCGTTCTCCCTGAGAAACTTCAGCGTTTTCTTGCAGTAGGGGCAGGTGGTGATCGCGTAGACTTTAATCATGATTTATCTTAAAGAATCTGGTGGATTAAACTGTTTCGTATGCACTTTCCGGAAACTGCAGGAATTCAGAAGCAAAAAAGGACGCCGGGGGTGGGATTCGAACCCACGCGGGCAGAGCCCAGTGGCTTAGCAGGCCACCGCCTTACCACTCGGCAACCCCGGCTTTGAACAGGCTAAGCGCTCTCAATTTTTAAACATTTTGATGGAAAATGTTGGGAATGGGGGCAGGACTACTCCACCACGGTGAAGTGAACCACCGTGACGAACTCCTCGTCCCTCACCTTTCCGTATATCCTCTTCAGAGCCTCTATGAGCTCCTCCCTGCTCTCGAAGCCGTCAAGCTTTGCATCATCATCTGTGAGCTCCTTAACTCTCTTGACCACAACCTTGTCCACCCTCGCCCTGGCGAAAGGTTTGTTGTCCGCTGTCAGATCCACGATCCTTCCGACAGGGTACCTCTTTATCCCCTTTCTGACAGTAGTTACCTTCCTGCCGTCGATTATCGCCTCAACATACTCTGAATCGAAATTAATCCTCTTCTGCTCCATGATACCACTCCCAGACCTTTTTTAACGCCTTCAACATCCTCCTGTAAGCGCGACTGTCGTCAATCTCTCTCCAGTGCCGCATCATGAGGCACTTGGCAACCAGAACCCTCTCCTCCCTCTCGTCCAGATCGGCCTTATCAGTTCTCGTGTAGTAATACCTCACGAGCGGTCTCGCTATGTCGGAAACGTACTCGAAAAGGCTGTGACCCTGGAAGTACTTCTTCATCCTTCTCCTCTCGACCCTCGTGTACTCTGGCTCGCACGCCCTGATCTCCTTCCTCAGGCTGTTGAGCAACCCTATCGCGGTTTCGAGCTCAATGTCTTTCAGCTCATCCCCTAAATACTCTATCACCCTCCTCACGAACTCCGCGTTTATGTCATCTATCCTTGACTGGATGTGCATCTTCAGAGCCCTCAGCACTATCACGGTGTGCTCTCCAGAGACCTCGTTCCTCTGGGGGGTTATGTGCACCGGCACGAACCCGTTCCTCGACCAGAACCTCAAAAGCTCTGGAGAAACGCCAAACCCGCTCCCAGCCCAGTCCATATCCCTGCTTTCGGCCCACTCCACCAGCCTCTGGAGGGCGAAGCTCCCAATGCCCATGTCCATGACAGATGGATGGGTGGCTATCCTGACGATCCTGATTCCAGTAAGCTCGGGGAAAGAGTAGTCCCAGTAGTGCTTGAGTATCAGGTCGGGGATTATCTGACCCTTGGGCTTGTAGCCGTCCGAAAGCTTCCTCACCGTCTCCTCGTCCATCCCCCCCTCAACGGCAACATGGAGGGAGCAGACGGTCTTTCCGTTCACCTTCACCCTGAGCGGGAGGTGATTTGGCATGTCGAGGAGGATTACCAGATCGGAAGGCCTGTTCCTGTAGTGGGCGAGCACGTATATCCCGAAAAACTCTCTCAGGAGTTCGTCATCTTCTATGAGCGCATCCTTGTCGATCTCCTCGAACTCCAGCTCGCCCTTCCTTATCTTCTCAATGTCGCTTTCGTCAAGCTCAGCAGGCTGGGCGTCGAGCAGCAGGACATCGTACAGCCACCTCTCGATCGGGTCTCCGGAGCCGTACCTTATGGGCTCCCTTAGGTGTATCTTGACTATCTCTATGTCCTCCTCCTGCTCTATCCTCTTGAGGAACCTTATGGCGAACCCCCTTCCGGTCCCCTCGTAGCCGTGGATCGTTGTTGAGAATATCGCGTACTTCACGCCCTCGATTATCCTGAGAAGGACGGGCACGTCAATACCCGCAGCTTCATCCACTATCACCACGTCGGCAAAGTCCTTCTCCACCATCGCCCTCATAGGCACAGCATACTCAACCCTCGCGTACCTGCTGTTTATCACCGTGACCTTGTCACCGCTCTTCTTCTCGCTGAAGTTTTTCATCCCCTGTCTCACCAGAGCCTTCTTCAGAAATTCGAAGTACGTCTGAACCGCCTGCGGGCTGGGTGCGACGACGAGCACCCTGACAGGCCTCTTCAGCACCCTCTCGAGCCTCGAGATGATGTAGGGCGTGACTATCCCGAGAACCGCCGTCTTTCCCCTTCCTCTGTCTGCTGTTATAACCACCGCTTTCCTGTCCTTCTTTCTGTCGAAGAAGGTCTCAAAGCTCTCCAGAACCCTGACCTGATCCTGAGTTGCGCAGAGCTTGTACAGCTTCTTCTTTATCTCCCTTTTTTCAGGGATGACTATCTCCTCTCTCGACTCAAACTCCTTCGTGAACTCGTACTTCTTGACGATCTTTCTCTTATCGGCGTCAAAAATTATCACTCCCTGAGCCTGAAGGGTCTTCTTTATGAACCTCCTGTAAAATCTTGGAACGACATCCTCAACAGTGTATGGCTCGCTTACCAGATCCTCATGCCACTTCCCCTTTAAATCAAACCAGGCATCAACCGGGGGTGAGAGGGCGAGAATTATCCCACCCTCCCTGACGGTCTCGATTAAAATTCCCAGATCGTTGGGGTGAAAACCCTCGGTCAGATCTATTATCAGGCTGTCGTAGGTCTGACCCAGAACCTTTCCGCTCTCCTTGTAGTGGATGATATCTCCGTCAAAGTACTTCTCCGCGAGCTCGTTGAAGTAGCTCCTGCCAGCAAGGAGCAGTCTCTCCGAGCCCTTTTTCCTGTTCCTCGCCTTGAGGTGGTGCTTGTACGCTCTCTTGGCGATCTTCATCACCCTGTCGTTCAGATCCTTGGAGCAGATGAAGACCATGTACCTGTGCCTGTTCTCGTTGGCAGTTCTGCAGGCTCTCTCGATCTCACTCATAAGTGCTCTCACGGTCATTCCATTCTCATTGCGCTGTGCAGATTTTTAAATGTTCTCAGCGATTATCGAGGAATCGTGACAGATTTCGGTGATGATTATTTTTTATTGATAGCAATCAATACTTAAATAATTATTTATAACTCCAAAAAATTTTATATGCACTAATGAATACGTATCAATACAAACAAAGGGAGGTGGTTGCATGGACACGGCACCGCTGAAAAGTCTGGGATTCATAATCGGCATCCTGATGGCCTCTGCGATAATAGCGTTCAGCCTGATAGTGCCGATGGCAGGGCTGATTTAACACCAAAATTTTTTGTTTAGTCGAGTGCAGGATTAAGAAAAGGAAAATCTATGAACGTCAAGCCGTCAAATTACTTGATTAGGAGCAACCTTTTTATCCAATTCTTGGAAAAATTAGATGTGATGATCGAAACAGTTGAGCTTCTCAAAGAAATCAAAAGAAAGCTTGAAGAAATTGACGAGAAGATAGAGAACTTTATGGGATTTTGCGAGCTCAGTGAAGAAGAGCTGGAGATGATAGAGCGAGACATCGAAGCTTACGAAGAAGACGATCTTGAGCTCATAGATGTCCAAGATGCAAAGAGGATCCTGAATGTTTAGGGTTAAGCTGCACAGACGAGTTATCAAGTTTCTCGAAGGATTGGACAAGAACGATAGAAGAAGGATTTTTCTCTGCTATTGAAAAGCTTGAAGACCTGTTTTCTCAACCTTACGAGAAAGTAAAAGGACGGAAAGACCTCTACAAAATTCGCGTTGGAGGCTACAGAATCATCTATCGAGTGGACAAAAAGAACAGAATCGTTTCAGTCCACATTGTGTATAAAAGAGAAAGGGTCTATGATCGCCTGTAAAAGGAAAACATCTTTTGAAACCACCTATCTTCAAATCCGATCTGAATCACACATACACCTTACCGTTCTCGCCTAAAAATAGATGAAAACCGTGAAATCCCAAAACGAAGAATGAAATTCACTTGAAATACTTCTCCGCCGTTTCCAGTGCCCTTGCAACGAGCTCTGCCGACTGGTCGAGATCCTTGAGGGATATGACCTCTACAGGTGTGTGGATGTATCTTGCGGGAACGGAGACAACCCCGGTCGGTATTCCAGACTTGGTCAGGTGGATTGCCGTGGCGTCGGTGGTTCCTCCCTCACCAACCTCGAGCTGGTACTCGATCTTGCTGCCCTCAGCTGTCTCGACAAGCCAGTCAAGAACCCTCTTTGGAGCAATCAAGCCCCTGCCTGATGCGTCAGCCACTGTGATCACTGGCCCCTTGTCGAGCTTAACGTCAATCTTTACGCTCTCAGCACCCGGGTAGTCTGTGGAGGGGGCGACATCAAGCGCGAGGGCAACATCAGGGGTTATGGCATAGGCTGAGATTCTCGCACCCTTTAGCCCGACCTCCTCCTGAACCGTCCCGACGGCATAGATCGTCGCCCTGCTCTCAGTCCTCTTGACCGCCTCGATCATCGCCGCCACTCCGGCCCTGTTGTCCATCGCCTTCCCGGTGACCATGTTGCCGAGCCTCACGCACTCCCTGTCAACTGTGACGGGCGTTCCCACCTCTATCCCGAGCTCCTTCACCTCGTCCCTGCTGCTCGCCCCGACATCGATGAACATGTCCCTTATCTCAATCACCTTCCTCCTCTCGTCCTCCTTCATGAAGTGCGGGGGCTTGCAGCCCAGAACGCCAACGACCTTACCCTTCCTTCCGTGCAGAACGACCCTCTGGTTGACTGCAGTCTGGCTGAACCACCCGCCGATCGGGGTTATCCTCAGGTACCCGTTATCCTCGATGTACTTCACCATGAAACCTATCTCGTCCATGTGGGCTGCAAGCATCTCCGTGAACTCGTTTCCGTTCTTTATGCAGATTATGTTCCCGAACTTGTCCACCCTGATCTCGTCAACATGGTCTTCAAGCTCGGCCCTTATTACCTCCCTGACCTCGTCCTCATAGCCCGAGATGCCGTGCGCGTCGCTCAACCTCTTTATCAGGTTCTCGAGATTCTCATACATGAGACCACCTCACTCAAGCACCGCGTGCCTGTCCTCAAGATCCTTCTCGGTCAGGTTCCTCACGCTCATGAGCTCAGCTATCAGAGCGTCGAGGAATATCATAACGGTCAGCTCGAACATGGTCCCGAGGGGGGCGATCTTGGAGAGCTCCTCGTCCTTCTCAGTCTTTATCTTGCCCTTTATCGTCACGACTATGTCGGCCATTTTGGCGAGGGATGATGAGTTGTTGCTGGTTATCGCAACGAGCTTGGAGCCGATCATCTCCTTGGCTTTCCTGCTTATGTTCACCACTGACGTCGTCTCTCCGGAGCCGGAGATGGCTATGAGAAGGTCGTCCTTCCCGATTCTCGGTGTCACGGTCTCCCCAACCACGTATACGTTGTAGCCGCAGTGCATCAGCCTCATGGCGAACGACTTCGCTACGAAGCCGCTCCTTCCAGCCCCCATCACGAATATGCTCCTCGCGCTCTGTATTGACTCTATCATCCTCTCTATCTCGTCGATGTTCAGGTTCTCCTTGAGCGAGCGTATCTGGTTCTCCATCGCATCGAGGAATTTGACAATCTGCTCACCAGTCATCGCTACCCCCTTACGATGTTTGTTCAGTGGCGGCTATTAAATTTTGGGATTAAAAATAAATACGTCGGGAATCTTTAAATTCCCCTCTCACAAATCGAAACACATGCTGATCCTCGCACTCGACGTTGTGGATCACGAGAGGGCTCTGAAAGTTGCGAAGGATACCGCCGAATTCGTTTCCGCCATAAAGGTGAACTACCCCCTCGTTCTCACCGCGGGAGTGGACGTGATATCCGAGCTGTCGGAAATCCGGCCCGTAATAGCAGACTTCAAGATAGCAGACATACCATACACGAGCGGGCTTATAGCCAAGATAGTCTTCGAGAAGGGTGTCAGGGCTGTAATCGCCCACGGATTCGTCGGAAGGGACACGCTGCAGGAGGTAAGGAGAGTTGCAAGTGACTACGATGGAGAGGTGTACGTCGTCACCGAGCTGAGCAGCACGGGGGGAAAGGAGTTCATGTCCGAACACGCCCTTGAGATTGCAAAGCTTGCTGAGAGCGTTGGCTGTGACGGACTGATTGCACCAGCAACAAGGCCGGACAGGATCAGGGCGGTGAAGAGCGCCGCTCCATCCCTGAAGGTGCTCTGTCCCGGAGTCGGGGCGCAGGGGGGCAGTGTTGAGGATGTTATGAAGGCGGGTGCGGATGCCATAATCGTCGGCAGGGCGATATACAACTCGCCAGACCCAAGAGAGTCTGCAAGGCGATACTTCGAGGAGTTGAGGTCTGTGAGGGAGAAGATTGACAGGAAGGATGGAAAAGCTAATTAATGTGGAATTTTAATTTTATTTCATGAAGGTAGCTATTCTCGGCGCGGGTGCGATGGGCTCGGCTCTGACGATACCCTATTCTGAGAAAAACGAGGTCGTGCTGTGGGGAACTGAGTACGACGTGCCCATCCTCGAGAAGATCAGAAGGGGAGAGAAGCATCCGAGGATCGACGAGAGGGTTGCTGTAAACGATATCCTCAACCCGGACGAGCTCGACAAGGCCCTTAACGCCGACATACTGGTTATAGCAGTCAGCACGGAGGGCGTGATGCCGATATTCGAGCAGATATCCGACTCTCTGAAGGATCAGGTGATAATAACTCTCGCAAAGGGATTCATTGACGAGGGAGAGATCCTCACAATCCCTCAGGCAATATGGCATGAGAGGAAGGACCTGAAGAGAAACATTGCCGCGATAACCGGGCCGTCAATAGCTAAGGAGGTCGCCAAGAAGCTCCCGACCCACGTTGTCTACTCCTCCCTCGGAGACAGAACCCTGAAGGTCGTGAAGGAGTACCTCGAAACCGACTACTACAGGATATCCCTGACCCACGACATTGTGGGCTGCGAGACAGCCTCAGCACTAAAAAACGTCTACTCCATAGCCATCGCGTGGATAAGGGGGATTGAGAGCAGAAAGGGGAACGTCACAATGAACAACCTCAAGGGGATTATTGTGACGCAGGCCCTAAGGGAGATAGGAACCCTCGTGAGGGCCAACGGGGGGAAGACTGAGACTGTTTACGACCTCACAGGTATCGGTGACCTGATAGCCACCTTCAGGGGTGGTAGAAACGGGATGCTCGGAGAGCTGCTTGGGAAGGGGTACGACATAGACTCAGCACTCAAGGAGCTCGAGAGGAGGGGTGTTGGAGTTGTTGAGGGTTATGTGAACGCGGAGAGAGCATACAGACTTGCAGAAACCCTTGACCACAAGGGCAAGCTGAAGATGGAGGAGCTGCCACTGCTCGAGGGAATTAACGACGTCCTCTACAACGGAAAAGATGCTGAAGAGGTCATACACGACCTCTTCTAAACCTCAAACTTTTGAGTAGTACTCCCTCATGTAGTAGTCCAGCGCCTCCTCGAAGTACCCTCTCCTCAGCACACCAGCGGGCGTTTCCACCTCGAACACCCTCTCCGGCAGATCGCTCAGCGACGGGACGTATCCCATCTCCTTCTTCAGCCTGACCTTCTCGAGGTAGATCCTTCTCCCGGCCTCGTTCAGCTCATCCACACCCATCTCCACTCCAAGCGGTTCGAAAGCCCTGCTGACGAGCTCTGGACTGAACACGCCCCTCGCGAAGAAGCACACGACGAGGCTCGACAGCACCTGCCTCCACATCTCCTCCTTCACGAGCCTGTCCACAGCCTCTCTCGCCTCAAGCTTGGGCTGTTTCTGGTCAAGCGAGTAGCCGCCGTTGTCGAGGTGGCTGTGCCTCATGCCTATCAGCAGGCCCACATAGTTGGCATAGCCCGTGTTGTAGCCGGGGATCTCGTTGCCCGCGACGGCTATCGCGAACTCCTCCCCACCGTACTTCTTTGCAGCGAACCTCACGCCCCTCGCAAGTGCCTCGTAGAACTCGTTTGGCTGCTCGACGAGGTAGTCTATCGCCTTCAAATAGCTGTCAGCGTCTCCAAAGCTCAGCCTGACTATTGTCTCTTTCTCGCTGACCACACCCCTCTCCAGAGCCTCCGTTGCCCAGGCGAGGCACACTCCGGTGCTGATCGCGTCAAGGCCGTAGGTCTCGACCCTGTGTATCAGCCTCAGCAAGTCATCCCTTCTCGTCACCCCGATCATTGATCCGAGGGCGTAGATCAGCTCGTAATCGTAGCTGATCATGAGGGTCTTGTAGAAGTACCTCTCGTTCTCGTACTCCTGCCTGAGAACGGCTATGTGGATGCAGGCCGTCGGGCAGTGGGCACAGGCTATCCTCCGTCCAAGGCTGTGTTCTGCGAGGCTCTCACCGCTTATGTCCTCGCACTCTATGTAGTTCTCCGTCAGGTTTTTGACTGGAAGTGCCCTGAGTTCCCTGAGGGGCAGGACGTTTTCCGCCGTTCCCAAAAGGTGATACTTCTTCATCGCGTCGCTCTCAACACCCAGCCTGTAGATCTCCCTGTAAACCTCCCTGTACCTCTCTGGGTCTCTCGGCCTGAATGTCTTCTTACCCCTCACGACAACAGCAAGCAGGTTCTTGCTCCCGAAGACCGCTCCAAGCCCGAGCCTTCCAAAGTGCCTGTACGTCTCGGTTGTAACGCACGCAAACCTTACCAGCTTCTCTCCACCGTAACCTGCCCTCACTATGCTCCTCTCGCCCTTTCCACCTTCTATCTCAGCAAGAATTCTGCTCAGGATAAGCGAGTCCCTTATCCCCCTGAGAGACCTTCCGTCCCTGAAGTGCACCCTGTCCTCATCAACCACCACGTAAACGGGCTTGTCGCTCCTGCCCTCGATCACCATTGCCGTATAGCCAGCAGATGCGAGAGCTGTGGCCGTTCTGCCGCCAGCATGACTTTCACCCAGCTCTCCGGTTAGGGGGCTCTTGAACATCGCTACAGTTTTTGAGGCGTAGGGGTAGGCGAGGGTGAACGGGCCGTTGGCGAAGACTATGACGTTCTCCTCGCTCAGCGGGTCGGCCTTTAGATCCCTCATGCTCTCCCTGAACAGCTGAACCGCAATGCCCACTCCTCCAATCCACTCCTCGACGAGCTCCGGCCTCTCCTCGACCTCATAGCTGTAGTCGGTCAGGTTTATCCTGAGAACCCTGTCCCTCATGCCTCAACCACCTCCAGAACTCCGTGGGGGCAGAAGTCAACGCAGTACCCGCAGTGGACGCAGACGGCTATCTTGCCATCATCTCTCCCAAATATCGCCCCGATCTTGCACGCATCCACGCACGTCCTGCACCCCAAGCAATCCTTCTCGCTGTAAGTGACCCCTCCTCCCTTCCTCGGCCTCAGAGCGTTTGTCGGGCACACCTGAGCGCATGGAGGCTCAGCGCAAGCGTGGCAGAAGATGACCGTCGCCCCCCTCTCGAACCCGCTCAGGCTCACAGCCCTTATGCCCGCATGACCTATACCCATCCTCGGATCCCTGGCGTTTTTTCTTGAGCATGCGAACATGCAAAGCCCGCAGCCCACGCACTTCTCCGGGTCAGCCAGCCTCAGCACCTTCATCTCTCAGTACCTCCTCCATGGCCTGAATGAACTCCTCCTCCCTACCCATGTCGATGACCGTCGCTGCGGCGATCTTGTGGGTCGCGTCCGCGTATCCCCCAACAATCTGGCTGGCCTTTGGAATCAGGATGTCAAGGCCAGGCATCTTTCCGTTGAGGATCATCCTCTCGAGGCTCGATGGCGTTCTGCCGCTCACTTTCACCCCCTTCCAGTCGATCCTGCCGAGATCGGGTATCACCGGCGGGATGTGCTGGAAGCCGATGAGGTACTTGGTCGGCTTCATGAAGCTCATGTCCTTGATTAGCTGGCAGAACTCTCCGATCGTCTTCACACCCATCGGATCGAACCTGTCCTCCACGCTGAACCACTGGATGTGCTCCGTTTCGTTCATTCCACCGCTCATCAGCCTCTCTATCTCGCTCCTGAACTTCTCCTCCTTCATCTTCTCGAGCTTCTCCACCTTGGACAGGATTCTGTCATTGAACCCGTTGAAGCACACCTCCACACCATCCCTGTAGCCCCTCTCCAGATACCCTACAGCGCCGAGGATCGTCAGCCTCCTCGCAACGGAGTCCGCGTACTCCCCAAACTTCTTGATGTAGTACCTCTCCCTTACCCCCTCGAGCCTTATCGTGACCTGTCCCATCCTGACGGCCTCATTGAGCACGTACCTGTCAAAGCCGAGCACGCCTCCGTATCTGTCGTGGTAGTCTCCGACGGCACCGAGAAGGGCTATGTAGGCGTAGTTCTCTATCTCCGGCCAGACGCGTCTGGCAAACAGGTAGTTGAGGGCGGAGGCGGAGATGAAGATGTCTCCGGACACGCCCGCCAGCTCCGGGTCAAGGATGTAGACCTTGTCTCCGTCGGTCATCTTCGCGGGGTGGTGGTCGATGATGAAGGACACGCTGTTGTCTCCAGTGTACTTCTCTATAATGTGGGACGCGAGGCCTCCGAGGTCGGTGTAGATGAAGATCCCCTCCCTGTCGTCGTGTATTTTCTCTATGACCGCAGGGTACACCTTCTCGACGCATATGAGCTCGAAGTTTGCGTTTATCCCCTCGAGCATGGCCTTCAGTATAGAGGCCGAGCAGATTCCGTCCGCGTCGTTGTGGTGGATCACTGTGATGAGGTCACCGTTCTCCTTCTTCAGGAACTTCTCAGCAACCTCATCTATCAACTGGTTGAACCTTTCATCCACAATGTAATCCATGTTCAATTGTTGTCATAATAATAATTAAAAATTTTGCGTCACTTTATCCAGACCCTGCGTCCCTCCTCTATGAAAATAATCCTCGCTCCGTTCTTACTCAGAATATCTCCAATCCTCTCGAGGTGTGTTGCTGAAAAAACGATGCTCAGGGTGTCCATATCGAGCGTTCTCCCCTCTGCGTCCTTTATGACTTCCTCCTTCAACCGGTCTATCCTGTCGTCTCTGAAGACGAGTTCGTCGCGCATGTTCCTCATGTCCCCCTTC
Organism: Geoglobus ahangari; assembly: GCF_001006045.1. Classification (NCBI taxonomy): domain Archaea; kingdom Methanobacteriati; phylum Methanobacteriota; class Archaeoglobi; order Archaeoglobales; family Archaeoglobaceae; genus Geoglobus; species Geoglobus ahangari. Next base: position 1,589,321 of record NZ_CP011267.1, on the reverse strand, counting down.
AGCGCTGCCTCAACTATGTCGAACATCTCGATCACGGTTCTGTGCATCGCCTCAATCTTTCCCCTGCAGAAGTCGCTTTCAACGCTGAACCTCGCAATCTTCAGAGCAAGGTCGGTTATCCTCTCATAGTTTCCGGAAAGTCTCATAACTGTTGCAAGGAACCTGAGATCCTTTGCTACCGGCTGAAAAAGTGCCACGGCCGATAATGCATCGTTCTCTATGTCGCTGTTCATGACGTCTGCCTGACGCTCTATCTTCTCCACCTCGTACTTCGCAACCTCCTCCCCGTACATCGCATCAAGGCACAGCGCCACAGCCTTCTTCGACAGAGCGTGAAGCTCCAGCAGCTCTCCCCTAATTCTTCCAAGCCTCTCCTCAAGCACCCTCATCTTCCAACCTCCTTACAAGATCTGCAACCCTCTTCTCAAGCTCCTCGAGGGTTCTGACGTAATCCTCCCTGCTCCCACCCTTTGGATCCTCAACACTCCACCTTTCAACGCGCGGATGGTTGATTGAAACGCAGAGGCTCTCATCACACACCGTCACGACAAGAGCGTAGTCCTCCAGCCTCACAGAGTCAAGGCTCCTCGGCTCTCTGTTCACAACCTCGTAGCCCCTCTCCTCGAGAACCCTCAGCGCCATCGAGTCGTATTCCCCTCCAGCCTTAAGGCCGGCACTCTCTGCCCTCCACCTTCTTGCCATTCTGTTGAACACCGCCTCTGCCATAACGCTCCTGCACGTGTTCTCCACACACACGAACAGAACCCTCATCCGACTCTCCCCGTTATGTACCTCTCCGTCAATTCGTTCTCGGGGTTTTCAAATATCTTCTCCGTCCTGTCGTACTCAATGAGCTCCCCCATCCAGAAGAACGCGGTGTAGTCGCTTATCCTCGCGGCCTGCTGTATGTTGTGGGTGACCACTATGACCGTGTAGTTCTTCTTGAGCTCCACCATCAGCTCCTCTATCTTTGCCGATGCGATCGGATCCAGAGCAGAGGTCGGCTCGTCGAACAGAATCACCTCGGGGTTCGTTGCTATTGCTCTCGCGATGCACAGCCTCTGCTGCTGCCCGCCGGAAAGCCCAAGGGCAGAGTCGTTCAGCCTGTCCTTTACCTCGTCCCAGAGGGCAGCCCTCTTTAGGCTCTGCTCAACAATCTCTCTCAACCTCTCCTTATCCCTTATCCCGTGGACTCTCGGCCCGTACGCCACGTTGTCAAATATGCTCTTTGGAAACGGGTTGGGGTGCTGGAACACCATGCCGATCTTCCTCCTGAGCTCCACGGGGTCAACATCGCGGTCGTATATGTTCTTTCCCTCGAACAGAACCTCTCCTTCCACCCTCACACCATCAACAAGCTCGACCAGCCTGTTCAGGGTTCTCAGGAATGTTGACTTTCCACACCCGCTCGGACCTATTATCGCGGTGACCCTGTTCTTGTAGATCTGCATGCTCACGCTCTTTATTCCAACCTTGTTTCCGTAATAGACGGACAGGTTTCTCACGTCAAACACGGGCTTCACGAACTCACCTCCTGAGCTTTCTGGCATACCTGTTTCTGAGGTACACGGCAAACGCGTTCATGGACAGCATGACTGCGAGTAGAACAATTATTCCAGCCGGCGCGAGGCCGTGCAGGAACTCCTCCTTCGGCATGTCCGTCCACATGAATATCTGCATTGGCAGGGGAGAGTAGGTGCTGAATATGCTCTTCGGCGGGGTGAATATGCTCGTCGCCGCCCCTATCATTATGAGCGGAGCGGTTTCGCCTATGGCCCTCGACAGGGCGAGTATCACCCCCGTGAGTATCCCCGGCATTGCACTCGGGAGAACCACGTTCCTGACGGTCTGCCACCTCGTCGCTCCAAGTCCAATTGAGGCTTCCCTGAGGGAGTCGGGGACACTCCTCAACGCCTCCTGTGCGGCGACGATTATTATTGGCAGGATCAGCAGCGTGAGTGTCAGCGCACCGACGAGGACTATCCCCGGCCTGAGGTGGAGCGTTGAGACGAACAGCCCGAGTCCGAGGAGCCCGTAGACTATGGAAGGCACCGCGGCGAGGTTGGATATGTTGATCTCTATCAGCTTCGCAATTCTGCTCCTCCTCGCGTACTCTTCAAGGTATATTGCCGCCCCAACGCCAAGGGGTACTGAGAACACGCCCACGAGCGCTATGGCCATCACAGACCCGACGAGCGAGGGGTATATCCCCGCCCTCTCCGGGAACCTTGACGGAGGTGAGGTCAGGAACTGCCAGTCAAGCCATGGCAACGCTTCATAGAACGTGAACGCGAGGAGAAACGCGAGGATGACAATCCCGAACAGCGTTGCGAGAAGCGCGAGGAGCATGAAGAGCTTCTCTCTGACCTCCTCACCCCTCATCTGTACACCTCCCTGAACCTCATCTTGATGTAATAGCTGACAGTGTTGAGGGCCATGGTCATGAGGAAGAGCGTGAAGCCTATCGCAAACAGGCTCTTGTAGGCGATGCTGTGCCCGCTCACGTCACTCAGACCTATCTCCACCATCGCCGCGGTCATCGTCTCTATGGGCTTCAGCCAGTCCGCTGGGTTCAGCGGGTTCACCAGCCTCGGCGTTCTGCCTGCCGCTATCGTGACGGCCATGGTCTCACCAATCGCCCTCGATATTCCGAGGATGAAGCTCGCCACTATTCCGGAGAGGGCGGATGGCACGACTATGCTCCAGATCACCCTGACCTTCCTCGCCCCGAGTGCGTATCCAGCCTCTCTCAGCGACCTCGGCACCGCTCTGAGCGCGTCCTCGCTGATGCTCGCCACGATCGGGATTATCATTATCCCAACCACCACCGAAGCGCTAAGGACGTTGTAGGCCGAGATGTCGGGAAACAGACCCTTCAAAAACGGAGTTATGTATGCGAACGCGAAAAAGCCGTAAACAACTGTCGGAATTCCGGCGAGTATCTCGAGCATGGGCTTGAGTATACTCCTCGTCCTCTCACTCGCATACTCGCTCAGGTAAATTGCCGAGAGCAGTCCAACGGGGATCGCTATGGCCCCCGCACCCACAGTCACCATTATCGTACCAGCCACCAGCGGCAGAACGCCGTAAGAGTACGGCTTTATCGTGGGGCTCCACTTTGTTCCGGTGAAGAACTCGATGGGCGACACGTTCCGGAAGAATGTCACAGTGTCGGCGAAGAGCGTCAGAATTATCCCGAGAGTGACGCCGACTGTCAGGAGAGCAGAGATAAATAAAAGGACGTGGATCGCTCGCTCCCTTGCTCTCTGGGCTCTCACCGCTCCACCCCCTCACTCAACTCCGAGCTCTTTGAGAATCTCGTTCAGCTTCTTGAGGTTCTGCTCCTTCACCTCTTTGCTCACGGGGACGTACCCTACCTCCTCAACTATCCCGCTGTCAAGATTCTCGAGGTAGAACTTCACGAACTCCCTGACTGCCGGCTTCTTCAGGGACTCCTTGCTGACGTAGATGAACAGCGGTCTTGCAAGCGGGTACTCTCCGCTCTGCCCGGTCTCTATTGATGGCTCAACACACACTCCCGTCTCAGGGTTCTTTATCTTGATCGCCTTCACCTTGTCCTTGTTCTCCAGGTAGTATGCGAGGCCAAGGTAGCCCATCGCGTACCTGTCCCTTTCGACAGCGGCAATTATCGTGTTGTCCTCTTCCGTTCCGTGATAGTCCTGCCTGTGGGCTCCGGCCTCACCTATAACGTGCTCCGTGAAGAAGTCGAAGGTTCCTGAAGAAGAGGTGGGCCCGTAGAGGTGCATCTCCTCGTCCGGCCAGCTCGTGTTCACGTCACTCCACCTTGTCACCTTCCCTGTCGCCTCGGGCCCCCAGATCTTCTTAAGCTCTTCAAAGCTCAGGCAGTCTATCCAGTCGTTCTCCCTGTTCACGATGACTGTTAGGGCGTCATAGCCAATGAGGAACTCGACAGGCTCAATGCCGTTCTCCTTCGCAGCTTCAAGCTCGCTCTGCTTGATCTTCCTGCTCGCATCGTTTATGTCCACCAGCCCCGGGATGAAGAAGTTCTTGAACCCTCCGCCGGTGCCTGTGGACTGCACGGACACCGTGACGTCTGGATATAGCCTGCTGAACTCCTCAGCTATTGCCATCGTGACAGGATACACGGTGGAACTCCCGGAGATCTTCACCTCCCCAGAGATAGACGCTTTCTCACCTTCACCGCTCTGGCTGCAGCCTGAGATCAGCAAAGCTGAGAGAAGTGCTGCCAGCAGTATTGCCGTGGTGCGTTTCATGTTGGTCTGGTGATACTGGCAGGATATAGCTGTTGCCAATAGATTATCTATCCGATCTATACACATCTACCCGATACTTATCAATCAGTACGACAGAGATACGGGCAGGGCGGTAGAGGCTCCGCAACGAAAAACTATCGCTTTACTTTTAAAACCCGGGGTTTCATGCTGGGCAAATGGCAAAGATGTCCGCAGTCGTCACAGCATACAGGGAACCCGAGTTTCTATTCGAGATTGTCGAAGATCTCGCCAAAAGGGGATACGAGGTGGTCGTGAGTGCCGACTGTCTCAGCGAGGAGGACGTCAGGAGGGTCAGAGAGTTGGGCGTCAAGGCAACGCTCAGCGATGTGAGGAGGGGGAAATGGAAGGCCCTGAACGACGCGCTCGAGCTTGTGACCGGAGACTACGTGCTCTTCGTCGACTCCGACACCAGGCTCATTGACATCCCGAACCCCTCCAGCGATGTTGTGGAGCTGACGAAGGAGGTCAGGGGCAGGAGTATCGTGGAGAGGCTTGTGGCGGTCGATTACCTGCTCATGAACGTCTCCGCGAGGATTTCCTCGAAGATTCTCGGATTCAGCATGGTGAACGGCTCGGCGTTCATCTCAAGGTCGGATGTTGTGAAGAGGCTGGGATTCAGGCCGAAGATAATAGAGGACGCCGACTTCGGGTTCAGGGCAGGGTTCGAGGGGTACAGGGTTGCTGTCAGTGGCAGGGCTGTGACCAAGGCTCCGTCCACCCTGAAGGAGTGGTTCAGGCAGAGGGAGCGGTGGGCTCTCGGCGGTGCGGAGCTGTTCGCAGAGTTTCTCCCAAAGTTCCTGAGGATGCCGAGGATAGTTCTGCCGATGCTCGTCCTCTACTACCCCGCCATTGTCGGATTCCTGTTAGCCATGTTCCTCCCGGACAGCATCGCGATCAAGCTCCTGTACTTTCTGCTTCCCCTGCTGCTTAGCCTACCAGTGAAGGCGGTTGCGATATTCATGCTGCTCGTATTCGAGTTCCACCTGCTCAGGAACATCCTCGCAATGGTTGTATCGTTCGTGTTATGGGTGATGTTCGTCGCACTCGTGGCGAGAAAGTACGGTTTCAGGCTGGACACGGGGATTCTACCCGTCTACTACTTCCTCTACTCTCCGCTCTGGACGATGGTCAACGTGGCCATGCTCTTCAGGTACCTCATCCTGAGGCTCGTTGGCAAGGAGGTGTCAGCAGAGGGGTGGAAGGTGGGGTAGCCTTATATACCAGTCTATACCTGTCTATATCATGCAGAGACTGTCAAGGAAGGTATTTGTCTCGGGCTCGAGCTACATAATCTCTCTGCCCAAGGAGTGGGTGGTTGCCAACTCAATAAAGCCGGGAGACACCGTTTTCTGCACAGTCGGAAAGACATCCATTCTCATCCAGCCGCACACAGAAGTAAGGAGGGTGAGCGAGGCTGTCATAGAGGACGAGCGGGACAGGGACATGCTCATCAGGAAGATAATCTCCCACTATCTCGCAGGCTACACGACGATAAGGGTGAAAGCGGACAGCAGGGGGAGGGAGGGAGTGTACAGGGCGGTCTCGATGCTGATAGGAGCTGAGATTCTGGAGGATTCGGGGAACTCTATCTGGATCGAGATATTCACGGACGAGCGCAGGTTCAGGGTCGAGGAGCTGCTGGAAAAGATGAGCAACACAGTATTTGCGATGATCGACGACTTCGGAAGAGCCCTTGTCGAGTTTGACAGAGATCTGCTCGACGTTGTGATACAGAGGGAGCAGGAGATTGACAGGTTGTACTTCCTGATCCTGAGGCTCCTAAAATCGGCGGTGAGGTACCCGGATGTCGCCGACCACCTCAACATCCACCCCAAGGAGGTGCTCGGGCTGAGGATCACGCTCAAGAACGTGGAGAGGGTTGGAGACCACATCCACACAATGGCGATAAACCTGAAGGAGTACGGAAAGGCGATACCTGAGCTTGAAGAGACTGCGAGAGTTTCCGGTGAGATATTCAGGACGGCAATGAACTCCTTCTTCAAGATAGACGAGGAGCTCGCGAGAGAGGTCTTCAGGATGGTCAGGTCGTACACTCCAGCATCAGTTGCCGACCACAGCTCGGTTGAGGACGCGCTGAAAGTGAGGAGGATTCAGGACGGATTCGAGAGAATCCTCGGATACAGCGAGGACATAGCCGAAATCGTTCTGAATCTCTCCGTCTGAATTATTATGGTTTGTAATTGACAGCAACGCTTATATTACGGGGAGTGAGTGTGAGGCCATGAAAAACATCGTCGTCGAGAAGCTCGTTCACACTCCTGTTGAAGAGCAGAAGGTCGAAATCGTGGAAAGAAAGGGTATCGGTCATCCTGACTCAATAGCAGATGGAATCGCAGAGGCGATGAGCAGGGCGCTCAGCAAGGAGTACCTGAAGAGGGTCGGTGCTGTTCTTCACCACAACACCGACGAGACGCAGATTGTGGCTGGAAGGGCGAAGACGGCCTTCGGTGGAGGAGAGGTTATCCAGCCCATCTACATCCTCCTCGTCGGGAGGGCGACGAAGCACTTTGACGGTGTGGACATACCGGCAGACAGGATAGCCCTGAAGGCCGCCAAGGAGTACGTGAGAAGCGCCATGAGGTACCTCGATCCGGAAACGGACATTGTCTTCGACGTCAGGCTCGGTGAGGGCTCTACAGACCTGAAAGATGTCTTCCAGAGGAGGGAGGGCAAGGCTCCGCTCGCCAACGACACCAGCTTCGGGATTGGTTACGCCCCATTCAGCGAAACCGAGAGACTCGTTTACAGCATAGAGAGAAGAATCTACGAGGAGTTCAGAAAGAAGGAGAAGGCGATAGGAGAGGACGTAAAGGTAATGGGCCTGAGAGAGGGAGACAAGATCAGGGTGACGATTGCCTGTGCGTTTGTTGACAGGTACGTGAACAATGTGAACGAGTACCTTACGATAAAGGAGGATCTGCAGAAGTTCGTTGAGGAGGTTGCCGGTGAGCATGCGAACAGGGAAGTTGAGATTGCGATAAACACGGCCGATAATGTCGAGAAGGAAGTCGTCTACCTGACCGTCACCGGCACGTCCGCGGAGAACGGTGATGACGGGAGCGTTGGCAGGGGCAACAGGTGCAATGGCCTGATAACTCCGGGCAGGCCAATGTCCATGGAGGCGACGAGCGGCAAGAACCCGATAAACCACGTTGGCAAGATCTACAACCTTCTGGCCAACCAGATCGCGAGGGACTGCTACGAAGCGATCGAGGGGATAAAGGAGGTTTACGTCAGAATCCTCTCCCAGATCGGAAAGCCCATTGACGAGCCTAAGGCTCTGAGCATCCAGATAGTTCCCGAGAAGGGATACGACGTTGAGAAGATGGAGAGCAGGGCCGTGACCATAGCCGAGGAGTGGCTCAACGACATAACAAAGATAACCGACATGGTCATAAACGGGGAGCTTTCCACCTTCTAAAACCATTTATAGCTTTTTCACCAAACCCTTTTTTGTGCTGTGCGTTAGGTGCAAGGGTCGCCTGCTGTGCGGGAAGAGTCGATGCCCGATTCTGGATGCGTTTAAAACGAGAAACGTGAGTCTCGGGGAAATTGACGAGAATCCCACGCCGCCTTCAGTCTTCGTGGGAAGAATCGGCTACCCGAAGGTGTTTGCAGGCCCCATGCTCGTGCTCGGGAACGAGAACCCCGAGCTCTTCGAGAACCCGTCCCTATACTCCAAAAGAGTTGAGGACGTCCTTGCCCTCAGAATGGGGCTCGCGAGGACTTACAGGCAATTCTCCGTCCAGTCAGCCCTCAACCCGGACAGAACACTGATGGAGCTGCAGGAAATCGCCGGCAGCATAAGGAACGTGGAGGTTGAGGGAAAATACGAGAGGATAGTCAGAAAGCCTGCACTGGACGACATAATGATGCCCTCGGGGATTTCAGCCGTCTTCCGGGACATCCGTCTGACCTCAAACCCCAAGATCCCGGCAAAGGTCGAGAAGGTGAGCGATGACGAGATAAAGGCCGTTCAGGCTGTAAGAATGCTGCACGATCACGGATTCTCGACCTCCTACATCCAGAGGGTCATGTCTGTCGGCATGCTTGGTATTGAAAAGAAGCTTGTGCCGACGAGGTGGAGCATCACGGCCGTGCACGACATCATCGCCGAAAGCCTGAAGAGAGAGATCGCAGATTTCCCAGAGGTTGGAGAGGTTCTGCTCTTCAGCTACGAGCACTACGGAAACCACTTCGAGGTGATCCTATACCCGTCATCCTACTTCTTCCAGCTTGTCGAGGTATGGATCGAAAAGAGCCTCTGGAGCCCCGAGAGAACATGGGTGGGCTCGGACAGGGAGGGTATCGGGAAGAAGAGGGAGTACTCCGAGCTATCGGGCGGGTACTACGCGGCAAGACTCCCGGTTGTGGAGTACCTGCATAAAATCAAGAGGCAGGCAGGGGCGATAGTTCTCAGGGAGATTAGGCCCGAGTACTCCGCACCCCTCGGCGTCTGGGTGGTCGAGGAGGGGGTGAGGAAGGCACTTGAGTCAAAACCTGAGAGGTTCGACAGCGTTCAGCAGGCGATTGCAAGGGCTGAAAGCAGGCTAAAAACAAAAAGGAGTTTGTGGGAAAGGCACATCACCCTCTCTACCCAGACATCTCTGGATCAATTCCTTGGTAACTCCTCGCCCCAACCCTCTCGATGAGCCTGCTCGCCACGTAGTTTCCAGTTCTCGCACACTCCTCGATGCTCTTGCCTCTATGCCAAGCGTAGAGAAAGCCCGCATTGAACGCATCTCCAGCCCCAGTCGTGTCAACCGGTTTCGCGCTGAAGGGCTTGACGAGGTACTCATTCTTCCCATCCGTCACGTAACTTCCCTCGGCACCGAGCTTCACCGCAACAATCTCGACCCCCATATCGATTGCTATCTGGCAGGCCTCCCTGTAATCCACATTGAATAGAAGCTCGATCTCCCTCCTGTTGGGGAGCAGGATAGTCGTGTTCCTGAGGATTGGTTTAAGCTCCTCAAGCCCCCTCTCCACGTACGGAAGCCCGGGATCGAAGCTCACCCCGTTTGCCCTTTCCGCAACCTCAATCTGAGACCTGAAGGACTCGAGGCCGTTCTTGCAGATGAACGAGGTCATGTGGATGATGTCTGATCTCTCAACGATCTCCATGTTCACCTCATCGATTTCAATCGTGTCGTTAACGCCCGGATCGACAAGAATCGCCCTGTTCCCATCCCTGTCCACGAAAATCATCGCCACGCCGCTCCTGCCCTCCACCCTGACTATCCCAGAGGTCTCAACTCCCCTCTCCTCGAAGTCCCTCAGAAGTATCCTCCCTTCCTCATCGCTGCCGACCTTCCCTATGAATCCCGTCTCAACCCCAAAGCTCGCAAGTCCGGCGATTGTGTTCGCCGCGCTCCCTCCGGGGTGCATCTCGAGGTCTATCACAAATCCCTCCTCGTCCTTACCCGGGATCTTGTCCACCATGTAGATCTTGTCGAGATTGAGCGCACCAAATCCGGAAATCATCCGAGCTCACCTGCCTTACCCCTTAACCTCTTCCTCATCCTTATTGACTTTTCGATCACCCACTCGTCTATTTCGGTGTGGATCTCCCATTCAGTGCCATCAAGCATCGGATGGCCGTTTTCTGCCAGCTCACTGACGCCATCCCACCCTTTCTCCGCGAATGTCACCGCAACGAGCACCTCAGCAAATGCGGATTCGCTTATAACCGCAAGATTCGCATGCCTCAGCGCGAACTCGTTCCCGTTGAACGACATCGCAAGCCCACCAGACTCCCTCGCGTAGTCGAACATCTCTATATCCGAGATACTGTCCCCGATTGCTATAACCCTCCTCTCTCCATAGTTTTCAGCTATCTCCCTCTTCCTCCTGCTCCCAACTACCTTCACGTCCTGCATCACTTCCCAGAACGGAGTCTCGGGCATCTCCCTCCAGAACAGGTTGTTTAGGTAATTGATAGACTTCATGTCTGGGCTGTCGAGCTCGATGTCGTTGAGGCAGGAGATCTCATCAACCTTCTCGATCAGCCACCTCTTCCAGCTCTCCTCAATCTCGTACTTCTCAGGGTCGAAGGGTGTGCCGTGCAAATGACCGGAGACTCCTATCATCCGGGTGGTTTTCTCGAGGTAGATGGTGTAGCTTGTGGAGATGACGACGGGGTGGAAGCTCTCCTGCAGGAGCCTCATCGCCTCTTCCGCGTCACCAACAAAGCTCGCGGTCTGCTCGCTTATCCTCTCCATCTCCTCTCTTGTCAGCTCAGCAGCAACCAGAAAGGGTGCGAGGAGCTTCAGCGTGTCCCCTGCCTGATACCCCGGCCTTTTTTCAACGTATGCGAGGTAGTCGTCGTACTGGCTCAGCCTCTCGAAGAATTCCCTGTTGTTGAACATCGCGAGGCTCAGCTCGTAGGCTATGTCGGTTACGATCCATGGCCCCTCCCAGTCTGTGAATATGTGCATGGTTGAAGTTCACCCTGCCTTTAAATCGTTTTTCCGCAAAACTGCTTAGAATGCTTCAGCCAAAAATCTCACTCCTGACCGAACCTCCTCAGGAGCTTGGAGAAAATCTCCTTGACCTCCCCACGGCTCTTCTCCATCAGCCTCTCAACTATGAGCTCCGGGGTGCTCCTGCCTATCCTTCCGAAGACGGGCTGCCTGTCCACGATGAGGTTGAAGTTCTCGTCAAGCCCCTTGGCCTCGATACCGTCTATTCTTATGAAGTCCAGCCCTGCAAACTCCTCTCCGAGGTGGCTGACCAGCACGACATGGTGCCCCTTCCTGCTGGCGACCTCAAGGAGCGTCGCGAGGATCCTTGCCCCCGCTCCCGGCTCGGTTATCGCCTCGAACTCATCTATGAGTATGAGCTTCCTTCCGTTTCCCGAGATGGCTCTCACAAGGCTCTTCAGCGCCCTCTCAAACGCTCCCGAGCCGTAGCTTGACCTTTTCCTCCTGAAGTAGAATATCTCGTCGTAAACAGCGCACTCAGCCCTCTCCGCGTTCACAGGCAGTCCCATGTGGAATAGTATCGAGATCTGGCAGATTAGGTCGAGCAGGCTCGTCTTCCCTCCGCTGTTCGCGCCTGTCAGAATCACGGCACCCTCGCTGTGGGGAAAGAGGGAGTTCTCCCCGATGCAGTAGCTGACCGGCTGGGGGTTTGAGATGAAGAGGTTGACTCCGTTGATGAACGCAGTCCCGCACCCAACCTCCGGGAACGCGAATTTTAAGTCGATCAGGGCTCTGTAGAGGGAGAGCCTTCTGTAATGCTCGACTCTCTCGTTCAGCCGCTCCAAGTCGATTTTCCCGGCTATCTTCCTGCACCTCAGGTAGTAGTCCAACGCATAGCTCTCCCTCACCCTGTCGACCGCATTTTTGAGAGCCTCCGTATCTATCCTCACCGGATAGCTGCGGTGAAAGACACTGTCGTAAATCCCAAGCTCGTGAAGCTCCTCCTCGTATTTTGAGATCACTCTCTCAATCTCGCTCTCGATCTCCCCGGCCACCCTCCCCTCCCCAACCATCTTCAGCAGCTCGTCTGCCGTAAGCGTCAGCTTGATCTCAGCAAGCCTCTCCTCCACCTCCCTGTTTATCCTCTCCTGAAGGTCGAGAGCAATTCTTTCAGCTTCGTCGAACATCTTCACCTTCTTGTGTGCCTCCCTGATGTCCTCCAGCTCGGAGAGAATGCCTGAAAGCTCGCTTTTTCCGTGGAGCTCCTGTTCAAGCCTCGCCAATCTTTTCAGCGTGTCAATGTTGGACATCAAAGCCTCGACTATCAGCTCCGGAGCGAACTCGCTCAGCGAAATGTCGCTGACAAAGTCGCTCAGGTTGATCGCATATCTCTCGACCCGCTCATCCTCCCTGACGACCTCGCACACGTTCAGCCTCACGGCCTTCTCATACTCCCCGTCATCCCTCGCAACGAAAACCCTGTCCTCGAAGAACCTCCTCCCGATCCTGAACCTCTCGAGCGAGCTGAGGTCTGAAATGCTCACCCTCGCGGCAAGCTCCATCTTCCTCCTTACCTCTTCCTGCCTCCTGAGAATCTCCTCAGCACTGCTCAGGGGCTTTAAAGACTTTAGCTCCTCGAGGGCTTCAGCTATTCCAGCCTTTTTGGAGATTGCATCCACAAGCCTCGAGTATATCGTCCTTGCATCACCGCTCAGCACGAGCTCCATGCCCACCAGCCCTACACTATCATGTACTTTTCAAGTTTTTTCATCGCCATCCCGGGATCCTCGACGGCGATCTCCTTCCTGACCTTTCCGGAGAGCATTAGGTACACCCTGTCGGCAACCTCGAGGATGTCGTCAATCCTCTCGTGGGAGATCACAGCAACTCCGGATTTGCCAGACATCCGCTCGATTATCTCCAGCATCCTGCTCGCGTTCTCATCGGCAAGGCCCTGAAACGGCTCGTCGAGGAGCAGGTACTTGGGGCTGGAGAGCACGGCTCTCGCAAAAACGACCATCTGCCTCTCCCCGCCACTTATAACGTCCACCCTTCTGTTCGCGATTCTCTCGAGGTGTGGGAAGATTCTGACGGCATCTGCAAATTCTCCAGCGATTTCCACGTTCTCCCTGACTGTCAGCCCCTCCGCAACCCTCATCCTCTCCGGGGCGAGGGCGATTCCGAGCCGGAACCTCTCATGGGGTTTCTTTCCGTCAAGGTTCATGCCATCAAGCTTCACGCTCCCCTCGTAGGACCTCAGACCCATTATCGCCTTGAAGAGCGTGCTCTTCCCGCTCCCGTTCGGGCCAACGACGAGGACAATCTCGCCCCTCTCTACCCCGAAGCTCACTCCCTTCAGGATCTTCGTCCCATCGCTTACGACTCTCAGGTTCTCAGCCCTCAGCACTAACGACCCCTCCCTCAAGCCTGACGAACCTGTCGGCTATCCCCTCCAGAATCCTCCTCCTGTGGGATGTGATGAGCATTGCCATCCCCTCCTCCCTCATCTCCACGAGCTTCTCCCTCAGGTATCTCGCGTTGTCCGTGTCGAGGCTCGCAAACGGTTCGTCTAGGAGTAGCAGCCTCGCCCCGGTCATGTAGGCTCTGAGGAGCTCGAGGATCTTGAGTTCGCCCTGAGAGAGCCTGTCTGCCCTCTTCTCCAGCAGGTGTTCAACCCCGTACCTCTCCGCAACACTCTCAGCAAGCCTGAAAGCCTGCTCTCTATCCATTCTAACCATTGCCGGGAGGGCGAGGTTTTCCACGAATTTCAGGCTCTTGAACGGCCTCGGAATCTGAAACGCATAGGCTATGCCGGACGCCACCCTGTCCCATGCGCTCTCCTCAGTTATGTCCCTCTCCATAAGGATGATCTTCCCGCAGTCGGGCCTGTCGAGTCCTGCAAGTATCCTCATCAGCGTGCTCTTCCCGCTTCCATTCGGTCCGTAGAGGCACACAACCTCTCCACTCCCAACCTCGAGGTTGATGTTCCTCAGAACTACGACGTGGTCAATCCTCTTCGACAAGCCTCTTACCCTTAGCATAAATCCACCTTCCGAGCCTTGGAGATGCGATGAGCACGAGAGCGTAGAATATGCCCATCAATCCCGGATAGGCTGAGTTCAGCACCCTCGTCGCGTAAATGAGTGCGAAGCTCGTGATGACCGACAGGAACGGGTTTCCAGCAGACAGCAGCGAGGCGATGAACGGGAAAACCGAGACCTCGATTGAGAAGCTCTCCGGAGAGAGGTGCCCGAACTCCAGCCCGTAGAGAAGACCGGCGACTGTGGAGATTGCTGCGGAGATTAGGATGGCCGCAAGCTTCACCCTCCTCACGTTAACGCCCACGGCCTTCGAGGCAGTCTCATCATCGCCCACGGCAGCCATCATGTACCCAAACCTCGACCTTTCCGCCAGCCTCAGCAGGATGAATGACGAGAGGAGGCAGACGGTGGTGAGGGTGTGCAGCACCCCTTGCTCGAGGTTCGGGAAGGCGAAGCCAACCTCCCCGCCGAGCAGGTAGCCACCCTGCTGAACCACGAGTTTTGGGACGCTCACCCAGAGGAAGATGGAGAGGACGAGGGTGAAGAACACGAACGCCGTTCTGCCAACGAGCTCCGAGAATATGTAGAACGAGAGCACGCTGATGGCAAAACCTGCAAGGAAGAGCTGGATCGCAAGCTCGTGGGAGAAGGCATAACCCACAGAGGCGAGGTATGCCGGGAGGGCGAAGAGGACGGAGTGCCCCATGCTGATCCTGCCAATCATCCTCGTGAAAGACCACGATATCGTGATCATAGCATAGATACTCATCAGCGCGAACAGCCAGCTGTAGTACGGAGACGAGGATGTCAGAATGGAGATTACTGCTATCACAGCCACCTCCGCAGCGAGTCTCCTCAAACCAACACCTCCAGAACCCTCGTCATGAGCATGGAGAGCACGAACACTGCCGAGTAGTGCCAGACGCCCCTGAAGCTGAGCTGGGCCGCAATCGCGGAGACGATTATCCCAGAGATGAGGTACCCGAAGCCTATTGCAGGCCCAATCGCGAGGGCTCCCGCGTAAAAGTAGCCCGATAGCATGACGACAGAGCTTGTAGCAGCCACCGTCAGCGTGATGTACCTCTCTGTATCAACGCCGTACATCTCCGCGAGCTCCACATCGCTTTCCACATACTTCAGCCTGAGGCCGAGGGGTGAGATGTAAATCGAAAGCAGGCCGAGGAACATTGCCAAACCGAGAGGAATGATCATCGTGCTCAGGTCGCTGTTCACTATGTAGTAGTACGAGCTCCTGTGGACTATCTCGAGCACCCTCTCAATGAGCAGCCCGAGTCCAAGGCTCGCTATTGTGGCCTCTATGACGCTCCTGCAGATCCTGAGTATGTAGAAGGCAAGCAGGTAGCCGAGAAGGAATCCAGAAAAAACCGGGATTGCCGGGTTGCCGGAGAAGTAGGCCATGTACGCTCCGGAAGCGAATATTCCCGCGAGGGACAGGTTGAGAAACTTGGCGACCCTGAAGTTGAGGGAGACGCTCAGGGCCATTATGGACAAAATAAAGGATGTGAGAAAAAAGCTCACGGCCATACAACATCAGAGGTCTTGTACTCCTCGGGATACAGCACCTCAATCCTGCCGTCAACGTATTCGGCGATCACGCCCTTCAGCTTCTCAGAGCCCCAGAGGGCCTGATGCTTCTCGTTGAACCTGTAGACTCCAGCAGCGCCCTTGAACTCCCCATTCTCCAGCGCTGAGATCGTCTTCTCGGTGTCCCCCTTCCAAGCCTGCGCCGCTATCAGGACTGCGTCGTATGTCAGAAGCCCCGCAAAGTTGTTCGCTTCCTCGCCGTACTTCTCGCGGTAGTCGCTGAAGTAGGCCTTAGTCAGCTCGCTCTTCTCAGTGCTTTCAAGAGCCGCGCTCTGGAAGGCGATGTAGTCCACGTCGATCTTCTTCAGGATCGGGGGCAGGGCGAGGACTCCTCCAACCGAGTAGATCAGCCCCTCGCCTCCGGCCTTTCTGTAGGCCTTGACGAACTGTATGGCGGTGCCGCCCGGATCGCCCAGAATCACGACATCCCTGCTCGTCGTTGCCTTGGCGACCTCCTCAGCCTTGATTGCATAGTCGTCCGGACTGACCTTTGTGCTCTTGTAGTACACCTCGCCCACCTTCTCTGCCTTTGCTTTGCCCTCAAACGCCTTCAGCATCCCCTGGTTGAAGGTCTTGAGCGGATCATATCCGACGAAGTAGTACCTCTCAGCTCCAGAAATGCTCAGGAACTCGCCGGCCAGATAGCCCCAGTAGGTGGTGTTGTAGGAGTTTCTGAACACATACCTGTTCCCGTCCTCCACCATCCTCTCTATCTGCCCTGTGGAGGCGACGCTAACGATGTATATCTTGCCCGTCTCCTTCGCAGCCTCCGCACACACCACGGCCTGATCGCTCGAGTAGGCTCCGACGATTATGTCGGCCTGCTTGGCAAGCTCCATGAACGCAGACTTGGCCTGCTCGGGGCTCGAACCGCCGTCTGCGAATATCACCTTGACCTCGTAGTCCGAGAGGCCGTACTTCTTTATGTGCTCCTCCGCAAGCATCGCGGAGTTCTTCATGGCCTTTCCGGCTGTAGAAAATATTCCCGTCTCGGGGACTATGACTCCGATGGTGAGCGTCTTTTTCTCCTCCTGAGTGCAGCCGGCAAGAACCAGACCCGCCAGAACAAGGAGAGCTACGAGCGCGAACCTCACCCGCATATCAATCACCATTTTTTATTTATTTTCCGGGAAGGTTTATAAGGGTTGTGAAAAATGTCTGTTCATGGTCAAAATCGGAATACAGCTTCCACACGAGCCCATGAACCTCATTCTCAGTGCTGGGGTTTACGCTGACAGGAACGGCTTCGACTCGGTATTCACGCCAGATCACCTCGTCGGAATAGAGATAAGGGACTTCTCCTGCTTCGAGGCATTCACCATCCTCGCAAGACTGAGCTCCGAAACTGAGAGGGTTCTGCTCGGAACCTGCGTGAGCGACGTTGTGCGGAGGCACCCGGCCCAGCTTCTGCAGGCAGCGGTGACTCTGGACGAGATGAGCGGTGGAAGAGCAGTCCTCGGGCTTGGAGCTGGAGAGGGCATGAACCTCCTGCCGTTTGGCATGGATATGAGACAGGCTGTGAGCAGGCTTGAGGAGGGGCTGAGGGTCATCAGGCTGCTGATGGTGGGCGAGAATGTCAGCTTTACTGGAAGGTTCTTCAGGCTGAGGAACGCCACCCTGTCCCCGAGGAGGAGGGTGAGGCTGTGGATAGCCGGGAACTCTCCAAGAACTATCGAGCTCACAGCCAGACACGGGGATGGCTGGATTCCAACCGCTACCATAGGGGTTAAGGGGTACAGGGAGGCGCTGAAGAGGATCAGGAGCCTTGGGGGTAAGAGCGTGACTCCCGCGCTGTTCGCCTACACAGTCGTGGCTGAAGATGGCGATGAGGCGAGGAGAACCATAGAGCTTCCCGGGAAGATGATTGCCCTCCTCTCTCCAAAGAGGGACGAGTTTCTCAGGAAAACTGGCGTGGAGGTGGACTTTCCCGACATCCTGAGGTTCGAATTCACGAGGGAGAACGTCAGGAGGGCTCTTGAGGTGGCTAAGGAGATTCCCTTCGACCTCGTTGAGGAGCGCTACATATACGGCTCCCCTGACGAGGTTGTGGAGAAAATCGAAAGGTTCATTTCCGCCGGCGTCGAGCACTTCGTGCTCACACCGCTGGTCAGCCACACCGCATACATGGACAACCTGAAGCTGATCGCAGAAAGGGTGATTCCGTACGTGAGGGAGGAGCATGATTGACACGCATGTGCACCTGTTTCCGGATGAGGTTGTGTGGAGGTTTTACGTGTGGGTGGAGAGGAAGCACTCCTTCAGCCCGGGAATGCGCATGGAGTGGCAGAAGGCTCTCAGGAAATTGAGAGAAATGGGTGTGAAGGGCATCTTCAACCTGACGCACGCGATAACTCCCGACATGACTCTCAAGCTCGCAGAATGGCAGGTGGGTCTGAAAGGCAGGCTTGAGGCTGAAGGCATCGAGTGCTACACCTTCACCGGCTTTCATCCTGAGAACGACCTGAACCTGCTCTACGAGGTGTTCGAGGCGGGGATTGACGGGCTGAAGCTCCACCCGTCAGTCCAGAAGTTCTACCCGAACAGCAAAAGGGCGCTTGAGATCTACGAGGTTCTAGAGGAGCTCAAAAAGCCCCTCTACATCCACTCGGGCTACTTCCCCGACAACGCCTACGAGTTCTCGTCACCAGAGTTCTACGAGGAGCTCATCCACAGCTTTTCAATGCCTGTGATCCTCGCACACATGATTGTTGGTAAAACAAGGAGCGTTGCTGACTTCTTCGACGCGAGAAGGAACGTCTACGCTGACACGTCCAACGCCTTTGTCCGCATAGAGTTCACAGACCCCGTTTCGGGCGAGAGGGTCAGGTTTTTCAGCGAGGAGGTTGTGGAGGTTGTCAGGGAGTACCCGGACAGGATTCTGTACGGGAGCGAGATTCCGATAGTCTGGTGGAGGCCTGAGGAGACGTTCGAGTCCATGAGAGACAATCTGGACGACGAACTGGTTGAGAGGATTGCGGTCGAGAATCCAAAGAAATTTATAAGCAGGTGGTTAGCTTAGCACATGGAGCTTGAAAAGCTCAGGCACCTCTTAGAGCACTGGATAGAACACAACGATGAGCACGTTAGGAAGTACAGGGAGTGGGCCGAAAAGATAAGGGGTGAGAGAGAGGACATCGCGGAGCTCATCGAGGAGAGCATAGCCCACTTCGAGAAGGGAAACGAGGTTCTGAGAAAGGTGATGGAGAGGTTGTGATGCCGGAGGCTTTGAAGGTCAGCGTCGCTGGAATAGAGATGCGGAACCCCCTGATGCTGGCAAGCGGAGTCATGGGTAGCTCATCCGCATCTTTAAACAGGCTCTCGGAGCATGCTGGAGCGGTTGTGACGAAGAGCGTTGGGCTCGAACCTGTTGAGGGCTACAGAAACCCGGCCGTGATCAACTACTCCCATGGGCTCATAAACGCAGTCGGGCTTGCTTCTCCCGGAGCCAAGGCCTTTGCGGAGGAGCTCAAAGATTATGCCTTCTACTCCCCGCTCATCGTGAGCCTCTTCGCCCACACGCCTGAAGAGTTTGCCGAACTCGTCAGCTACTTCGAATTCGCTGACGGATTCGAGCTGAACCTGAGCTGTCCGCATGCGAAGAATGTTGGATTAGCGGTTGGCAGCGATCCAGAGCTCGTGAGAGAGATAGTCAGGGAGGTGAAGAGGGCGACGAGAAGACCAGTCTTCGCGAAGCTCTCACCCAACGTCAGCGACATAGTGGAGATCGGCAAGGCAGCCGAAGAGGGGGGTGCGGATGGAATCGTCGCGATAAACACGCTGAAGGGAATGAAGATAGACATCTTCGCCAAAAGGCCAATACTGAGCAACGTGAGTGGGGGAGTGAGCGGGGAGGGAATAAAGCCAGTCGCCGTGAAATGCGTCTGGGATCTGTACGAGGAGCTCAGCATCCCGATTATTGGCTCAGGAGGTGTGACGAGCTGGAAGGACGTGATCGAGTTCATGCTCGCAGGTGCAAGGGCAGTGCAGATAGGCTCGGCCCTGTTTTACTCCAACAGGATCTTCTACAGCCTGAAGGAGAGCCTGATAGCCTACACGAGGATGACCGGGGAGAGGCTTGAAGACATAGTGGGAGCAGCCCACAGAGCTTAGCCCAGCCAGATAGTCTCTTTAAATGGTCTGAAATGCATATCTCCGGTAACAACCTTGGCATCCTTAACTCTCGATATCGCCAGAACTATCGCGTCTGCAAGTCCGGGCTTGGGTTGCTTGAGCTCCTTTGATTTTTCAACCATTTCAATGTAGCATTTTGAGGCGGTAACTGCAATCTCTCTGTCTATGCTGACAACCGCGGACACGTCATGCATGAAGTCGAGTCGTTTCTTAACAGTGCTATCGTCATACCCTTCTCTGACATACTTCCTTGCGACCTCTGCCAGAACGATGTCTGGAGTGAACACCTGATCGCTCTCAATGATGAGCTGAGCCACTTTCTTCCCTTTTTCACCCCCTCTAAAGAGTTCTATCCACGCATAACTATCAACCACGATCCTCAAGTCTGTCCTCCTCCATGAATTCTGAGATCTCGTCTAAACCAAGGGCATTCATGACTCTTTTTTTCCTGTATTCTTTTATGAGAAAGTCTATGACCTCTTCCACACTTCTCATGCCGAGCTGTTTTTTCAGAGTTTCGAGGTTTTCGGAGGTGCTCCTGCTAACTCTCACCGTGGTTGCCATGTATTACTGTATGCCAATATACATTTATATGTGTTTCCATATACGTCGAACGCTCAGGAAACTCTCGTCCAGTATAAGGTCCTCTCAAACTCAGCCCTGTAATCGCCCCTGTCGTGCAGGTAGCTTAGGTATGCCTTCAGGGCAGATAGCATCAGAGCGTGCTCGGTGAAGCTGCTCAGCTTCACTCCAAACTCCGAGCAAAGCTTTCTAAGAATCTCGTCCGTGGTACCTCCGCTCAGCGAAAGAAGGAACTCCTCAACCCTGCTTATCACGCTCATGTTCACATCCACGAGGTGGGAGATGTCCTCTGTCGGCTCGGCGTGGCATGGAACGTAGAGCTCGTAACTGCTCTTTCCAAGAAACTCGAGAGTCCCCTTCTGCCTTCCTATGTCCATGAACAGCGGAATTCTGTACTTCTCGATAACACTCTCCGAGAACACCGAGTCGGCGCAGAACAGAACCCCATCAACCTCCACACCAATCTGCCCCGGAGAGTGGCCTCTGAGCGGAACTGTATGCGCTTCTATGCTCCCAAACTCAAGCTCACCCTTTCCTTCGATTCCCACGACATGATCCACTCTTGATGGCCTGGCCATGAGGAAGCGGTTCATCATCTCGCTCACGGGGTGGGCGGAAAAGAGGTAGAGGGGCTCGAGGTAGGGGTGCTGAATCACGCCAGCCTCAATTTCGGGAGCATAGACCCTCGCATCCGTCCTCCTGACCAGATACTCATTCCCTCCAAAGTGATCCGCGTGTGAGTGGGTGTTTACTATCGCCCTGAGCTCCATCCCATTCTTCTCAAGGAGCCTCAGCACCCTCCTCCCGTGCTCTTTATCGAGGCCCGTGTCGATAAGCATCGCACTGCCATCGAACGCAACAACCCCGACATTCGTTGGGCCCGGGATGTAAAGGGCGTTCTCCGAAAGCCTGACAAGCGCCCCCGTACTTAACGGCTTTCATGTCTCTTAGCCTGAAACTTCAGAAGGTCACACCTCGACCATCCTCTTTACAAACCTCCTGTACCACTCAAACTCCTTCGGTGTGACTATATGGAGCTCAAAGGGCGAGAAAACACCAACTCTCCTCAGAATCTCCCCAGCAATCTTCGCTCTGTCCTCCATTCTTCTCGGCGTTTTTGATGAAACTATCAGCACATCAATGTCGCTTGCAGGAGTGTGCCTACCCTCAACAACCGACCCAAAGACATAAACCTTCACATCCCCAAGCTTCTCCCTCGCAACTTCCGAGATTATTTTTGCGTAATGCTGCCAGTTCTCGAAGTACTTCCTGTCCTCCTTGACCATCTCAATCCTCACGTCAAAGCTCATAGCTCATCAACCAGCTTCCTTATTTTTTCGGCTACATCAAGCATGTTCTCGATTTCAACCTTTTCAAATTCGGACGGTATGTATCGCGAAGTTATGTAAGCATTCTCAAGGTTGGATATTCTGTCTATGTTCTCTTTCATAAATTTCTCAACATCCTCTGTTTTTCCCGCAATTTTCCCAAGCTCTCTGAGGAGTTTTTTTATAGAATGCGTTTTGGGATAGTCTCCAGCGAGCAGAAAAAGCCTGTACTTCAGATACAGTTCTACAGATTGTTGGATATTAAAAGCTGCGAGGTCATATATACCAGTTTCATATAGGTGTCTGGCATTTTTCAAGAACTTCTCGCTCCTATCTCGCAAAATCTCAATTTCTTCCACAGACATCCATTAAAAACAAGATTTGAAAATAGATAACTGTTTCGAACAGAAAACGATAAAGATTCAGACACCCATCCTCAGCGTCGCGTCGAGGTTCAGCGGCGGGATCTCGTCCCTGTCTATCACGAGCTCCACCATTCTCGCTCCGTCCTCAAGGAGGAACTCAATCGCCTCCTCAATTCCGTTAGAGCTCTCCACCCTCGTCGCCGGAATGTCGAAGGACTCGGCAAGCCTAACGAAGTCAGGGTTGCTCAGGAGGGTCTGGAAAACCCTACCCTGCTTCTGAAGAACCTGCTTCAGGTAAAGCACCCTGTAAGAGCTGTCGTTCACGACCACAATCTTCAGGTCGAGGTTCTCCCTCCTAACCGTCTCGAGCTCCTGAACGGTCATCAATATCTCCCCATCCCCTGCAACGCACACGACCTGCTTCTCCGGGCAGGCAAGCTTCGCTCCTATGGCAGCCGGGAGAGCATAGCCCATCGCACCGAGGTTCGTTGAGGCCAGGTAGCTTCCCGGACTGAAAACCCTCAGGTTGTTGTTCGCGAAGATGACGTGAGTGCCCTGACCTGCGACCACCACCCTGTCCCTGTCCAGCCTTTTATCGAGCAGGTCAAAGAACCTCCCGGGGTTGCAGAGCCTCGAGTTTCTCTCGCTGAACTCTCTAAGCAGCGCACTCCACTCACTCCTCGCCCCCTCAACCTCCCTCAGCCACTCATCCTTCTTCTCGACAGCATCACACAGCTCGGCCATCCTCCTCAGAAAAGCTGCAGGGTTTGCCCTGATCAGCTCGTAGTAGAGTGGCCTGACCTCTGCCGACGGGTCTTCAGAGACGACAACCACGTCTCCCTGCGGCGCGAGTGTGTAGG
The DNA here is from genome assembly GCF_001006045.1 of Geoglobus ahangari. Lineage (NCBI taxonomy): Archaea > Methanobacteriati > Methanobacteriota > Archaeoglobi > Archaeoglobales > Archaeoglobaceae > Geoglobus > Geoglobus ahangari. The sequence goes on along the minus strand of NZ_CP011267.1, from coordinate 1,566,689 downwards.
AGTATGTGGTTATGTCGTCCAGCTCGTTTCCGAGCACCAGAACGAAGTCCGCCCTCTCAAAAACCCTGTCAGCAGCGAGATTTCCACCTCCGAATCCTACCCTGCCGAGGGTGAGCGGGCTGTCCTCTGGCAGAGTTCCCCTTCCGTTGCCGGAGGTTATCACCGGAGCGGAGAGGTGCTCAGACACCCTTTCGAGGTCGTTCTGGCTGAAGCTCCTCCTCACCAGCTCCCCGCATGCAAGAATGACCGGCCTCTCCGCCCTTCTCATTCTCTCCATCACTCTCCCAACCTCGCCATCGTCAACCTCACCATGAATCTCCTTCCCAACCTCGGGCGGCTGTGAGTTAGTTTCCTCCCTCCACACGTCCTCGGGCACCTCAATGATAGCAGGACCATACGGGTAGGACAGCATCCCCTCAAAGGCTCTCGACAGAGCATCCCCAACCTCGCCCGCATCCTCCACGACCTCGTAGGCCTTCACGAGGCCATCGGCTATCGCCCTCTGGTTGACCTCGAGCCATGCGTCCGTCTCCCTCAGCCTCCGTTTCACGCCTCCCGAGATGAGCAGGAAGGGAACGCGATCCTTCATCGCCATTCCGAGGGCTATGGTGGTGTTCAGAAACCCGGGACCGGCATGCACGATCGCTGCGGACAGCTTACCCGCAGCCCTGAACTCTGCGTCTGCCGCAGACACCGCGCTCTGCTCATGCCTCACGGTGATGACTTTAAGCTTATCACCGTAGTTCTGCAGAACGTCGTAGAAATCAAGAACAGAGGTGCCGATTATCCCGTAAACCCTCTCAACCCCGGCCCTTACAAGCGACTCGGCTATCAGCTCCGCCACGCTCGCCATCACATGTTCACCACCGACTCCGGCTCGCCACCCATCAGAACCCGTATCACGTTTCCGATGCTGTGTTCGATTATCCTTGCCCTCGCATCAGCGTTTGCTCCTGCTATGTGAGGTGTGAGGAGCAGGTTCACCTCGCTCTCCCTCGCGAGCCTTATCAGAGCGTGGCTCTCGTCTGGCGGCTCCTGGGAGTAAACGTCCACCGCCGCACCCATTATCCACCTGTTCTTCAAAGCCTTCGCGAGTGCGTCCTCGTCAACAAGCTCTCCCCTCGACGGGTTGATGAAGACGGCCGTGGGCTTCATCATCCTGAGCTCCCTCTCCCCAATCATCTTCCTCGTCTTCTCGGTGAGGGGGACGTGGATTGACACAACGTCGCTCGCCCTGAGCAGCCTTCCCAGATCCGCATGCTCAACCCCCATCTCCCTTTCAAGCTCCTCGTACCTGTTCAGGTCGTGGTAGAAGATCCTCGCCCCGAAAGCCCTCGCTCTCTTCGCCACCTCCCTGCCTATCCTTCCGAAGCCTATCACCCCCCACGTCTTGCCGGAGAGGTCGTAGGTTCCCATGTCCATCAGCTTCCACTGGGGCCACTCCCCGGCTACAGTCTTTTCATGGGCATACAGGATGCGCTTCATCAGCATCAGGGCTGCCATAACGGTGTACTCGGCAACGCTAACAGCATTCGCCCCTCCGGCATTGGCAACCAGGATTCCATGCTTCCTGCACGCCTCTATGTCTATGTGGTCGAAGCCCGTCGAGGGCTGCTGGATGAGCCTCACCTTCTTCATCGCCCTGCACATCTCCTCATCAATCTTCATCTGGAAGCTGTAGTCTCCCAGAACGACGTCGGCCTGCTCGAGAGCCTTCAGCACCTCCTCCCTCGGCTTTCCGAAGACCCCGATCACTCGGATCTCCTTCCCGAGCTTCGCCTTGAACGGGGCGAAGAGACCCTGTATGAACGACTCCGGCAGGGGGCTCATGGACACAACAACAAACTCATCTGTCATGATTGATTGTTACATGAGCTCTGATATAACGTTTGCTGAAGCTGGAAGAAATTTTAAATAATTATTCATGCTTGTATGTATCATGCCAGTGTTGTTTTCTGAAGAGTGGGTTAAGGAATACATCCGGCTTTTGAACGAGAGCAAGGAGTATGAGGAGGCGGCAAAGGACTGGGAGGGCGACTTTCTTTTCGTCGTGGAGCCAGACGAGGGGCTTGAGAAGCCACTGTACGCCTACATAGACCTCTACCACGGCAAGGCGAGGGAGGGATACGTGGTTGACGACCCGTCGAAGGTCAAGGCCGCATTCGAGTTCAGGGGGAAGTACTCGAACTGGAAGAAGCTTCTCAACGGCGAGATCGACCCGATAAAGGGCCTTGTGACAGGAAAGTTCAAGCTCAAGGGGAACATGGCGAAGGTCATGAGGTATGCCAAGGCCGCGAAGGTTCTGGTAGAAGTTGCCCAGAAGGTCGAGACCGAGCTCCCGGAGAAGTGAAATAATGTGGAAGTTTCTCGCCCCGAGGGTTATCTTCGGAGAGGATTCGGTGGAGTTCCTCGAGAGGTACGAGGACAGCAGGCCAGTTGTGGTGACCGACAAAGTGATGGTGGAGCTCGGGCATCTGGACACCATCGGAAAGCACCTCGGGGAGTTCGAGGTCTACGCCGCAGAGCCGAGAGAGCCTCTTAAGAGCGACGCCCTCGACCTTGCGGAGAGGATAAGGGAGCTGAACCCCGACATTATCATCGCCCTTGGTGGAGGGAGTGTGATAGACCTCGCGAAGGCAGGGAGGATCCTGTCAGAGGTCGAGATGGAGCCCGAGGAGATTACGCCCTTCACCGACCTCAGGGACTACGGGTTTGAGAAGAGGACGGAGTTCATCGCCATTCCAACAACAAGCGGGACGGGAAGTGAGGCGAGCTGGGCGATAGTGCTGAAGGATGAAGAGGAGGACAGGAAGGTCGTGATGGCCAACGAGGAAGTTGTGCCAGACTACGCCATCGTTGACCCGGTCTTCGTCAAAAGCATGCCGGGGAAGCTGGTGATCTCTACAGGATTTGACGCGCTGAGCCACGCGGTTGAGGCCTTCCTCTCGACGTTCAGCAACCCCTTCAGCGACGCCCTCGCCGTTAGGGCGACGAGGGACATCCTCGAGAACATCGAAAAGTCCTTCGAGGGTGATGAGATGGCAAGGGAAGTCATGCACATCTCCGCCACGATGGCAGGGATGGCCTTCAGCAACTCGCAGGTTGGAGTCGTTCACGCGCTCGCACACGCATTCGGGGCGGTCATGAATGTCCCCCATGGAGATGCGATAGCCGGGTTTCTGCTTCCAGTCCTCGAGTTCTACAGGGAGAGGGGCGTGGAGAGGCTGGACGAGCTGTCAAGGCTCGTTGGATTCGACGTGATGGAGAGGATTAGAGAGATTTCCGAAAGGTTTGACGTTTTCTCGGTCTTTTCCGAGAAGCCTTTCGATGATGCAATTCCCGAGATCGTTGAGAAGGCTATGCAGGACAGCTGCGTTATCACGGGCCCGTTCGTGCCCGATGCAGAGGATCTCGAGAACATCCTCAGGAGGTTGGTCTGAATGATGTATGCAGGAAAGATTTTGCGGGTCAACCTTGAGAGTGGAGAGGTTAAGGAGTACAGGCCGGAAAACAGCCTTTACGAGGAGTATGTTGGTGGAGGAGGTGTTGCGGTAAACCTCCACCTCGACTACGGAAGCTACAAGGCCGAGCCGTTCAGCGGTGACAACCCGCTGATAGTCATGACCGGGCCGCTGACCGCCTCGGCTCTCTCTGCTTCAAGAGCCCAGTTCACCGCACGCTCCCCCCTGACATACGCATGGGGGGAGAGCAGCTCAGGCGGGAAGTTCGCCACCTACCTGAAGAGGGCAGGATGGGACGGGCTGATCGTCGAGGGCAAGAGCGACAGACCGGTGTATCTGTACATTGACTCGAGTGGAGCCGAGATAAGGAGCGCCGACCACCTGTGGGGGAAAACGACGTACGAGGCTCAGGAGGCAATAGAGAGGGATGAGGGGGATGTATCCACGGCCGTGATAGGGCCAGCCGGAGAGAACCTTGTCAGGTATGCGTGCATCCTCGTCGACAACTCGAGGGCCGCCGGAAGGACGGGGATGGGTGCGGTGATGGGCAGCAAGAGGCTGAAGGCCATTGCGGTTGCGAAGGATGAAGCTTTCACCCCAGAGCCTGCAGACCCGGAGGGGTACAGGAGGGCGATGAACGACCTCGTTGCGAGGATCAAGGACAACTTCACGGCCAACATGTTCAAGGAAGTTGGAACAGGTGGCTACGTGGAGTCCTCGGAGATGTTCGGAGACCTGCCGACAAAGTACTTCACCCAAGGAGTTTTCGGCGCTGCGGAGAAGATTTCGAGCAACTATATTGTAGAGAGATACCTGAAGAGGCACGATGGGTGCTTGGGCTGCCCGATAAGGTGCGGAAAAGTGCTGGACTACAACGGCAAAGAATACCACCTTCCCGAGTACGAGACCCTCGCGAGCTACGGCTCGCTCCTCATGATAGACTCGGCTGAGGCTCTCATAGAGATGAACCACCTCGCCAACTCGCTCGGCCTCGACACCATCTCTTCCGGCGTCACGATCGGCATGGCCATGTACCTGACAGAGAACAACATAGCCGACTTCGGCATCAGGTTCGGAGAGGCAGAGAAGGCCAGACAGATGCTTGAAGATATAGCGTTCAGGAGGGGAAAGGGCGATGTGCTTGCCGAGGGAAGCATGAGGGTGGAGCAGCAGCTCGGATTGCATGGAGTGGCCGCCCACGTCAGGGGGCTCGAGATACCGATGCACGATCCGAGAGCTTTTGCGAGCCTCGCCGTTGCCTACGCGACCAACAACAGGGGTGCATGCCACCTGCCCCACCAAATGTACAACATTGAGATGGGCATGAAGATAAAGGAGTACGGCATAGTTAGCAGCGGGAGGTTCGAGAACGAGGGCAAGGGAGTGATAACGGCAAAGATGCAGAACTACTCCGAGATCTTCAACTCCCTCATCATGTGCGTATTTGTACCTGCAAAGCCGAAGCACATCTCCCAGCTTCTGTCAACATCCACGGGCATCGATTACACCATCGAGAGGATCTACGAGGTTGGTGAGAGGACATTCCTGAGGAAGAGGGAGTTCAACGAGCTTGCCGGGAGAGGAAAGGAGTGGGACAGGCTGCCAGAGATAATCATGCAGCCCGTTGATGGTGGCAGCGAGGGGCACGTGCCGGATCTTGAGGTGCAGCTAAGGGAGTACTACCAGTTCAGGGGCTGGTAACCCCTTCTTTTTTGTTCCCTCCTTCAGCATCTCGTAGAAGATGGGCGTGGCAACCATTGCGGAGAACAGGATGTAGGCGATCTCGAAGCCAAGATACCCGCTGAGAAATCCGGCGACGAGCGGGCCGAGAGTAAGGCCGGCTGTTATGACAGACGAGAGGACGCTCATGGACATGGCGTAGCTCAAACCGCTTCTCTCTGCCACGTAGACAGCCGAGGATGTGTAAACAAGGGCCACGACGAACCCCTGAATGAACCTGACCGCGAGAAAAACAGGAAAGCTTCTGACAAGAAATAGGAGTGCTGTGAACGAGAGCAGAATTGACGAGAGGAAGTAAACTCTCTTGGCCCCCTTCCTGTCGGTTATTCTTCCCGCGAAGGTGTTGAAGACAGTCCTCGTTGTGAGGTAGAGGGTAAAGGAGAGCCCGAACTCGAATGGAGTTATGCTCAGCCTCTCCATGAACGAGTTCTCGAGGGGGACTATTGAGGACATGAGCGCTACCGCAGCGGAAAGGGAGAGGAGGACAGGGACGGTTTCCCTTCCAAGGTCAAGAATCCCGCCGCTCCTCCCCCTCACCGACACATCTCCAGCATCCTCAACGAAGATGGCAACGGCAATGGCGGAGACAAGCACGAGGAGAGCGGAGATGTAGAAGACCACATCTATCCCCATCGCGATTAAAGTGCCAGCAAGGACTGGTGAGGCTGAGAAGCCGAGGTCAGTGAAGGTGTTGTATATCCCGAATGACTCACCCTTCTTCCTCCCGGCGAAGTGCATGAGAAGCGTGAGGCTGGATACCATCAGAAAGCTCTCCACGATTCCGAGAAGCGCCCTGAGGACCACAAGCTCCTCCACGCTCCTGACCCTCGTGTAGAGCATTACGAGGATGGCTGTAAGGAAGAGGGAGGAGAAGAGGAACCACTTGGGATGCGCCTTCCTCTCTATCACCTTTCCAGCGACTGGCTGGAAGATTGTGGCGAGCAGACCCCACGTGGATATAACTATCCCGGACAGCGTGTCTACTGGCATTGAGGAGTGAGCTATCGCCCCAATTAGTATCGGGAGCGTGAAGTAGGCCATCCCCCCTCCGAGGGAGTCTGCAAACCTCGCAGCTGATATGGACAGAACTCTCCGCTCCACACAACCCATCCCACATCTCGCGTTAAAAATTGAGCGGAGAAAAGCTATTTATCTCAATTTTTCGCAGGAAATTCGTGAAGTTGGCTGATGGCGTCTATCTGATAGAGGGGGAGAACGCCGGAAGGTTCCCCTACTGCAACTGCCTGCTCGTGGACAGGCTCCTGATCGACTCGAGCTGCGGAATTGACAGACTCAAGGAGGTTCTGGACAGATTCGACTCCCTCGTTCTGACCCACACCCATCCCGATCACGCCTCCGGAGCTTGGTTCGCGGAGAGTCGTGGAAAGAGGGTTTTCACGCCTCACCCGAACACGAGGGTAGAGGAGCTGGCGAGGAGGTTCGCTCCGGGGATTGAGGACAGGTGGAAGGACTTCGCGATGAACGTTGCCGGCCTCAGGGACTTCAGCGGAACCCTCTACGACGAGAGCCACGACTTCAGCACGGAGAACCACGAGGTCGTTCCTGTCAAAACTGAGGGGCACACAGTGGACATGCATCTCTTCCTGATAGACGGGAAGATCCTGTTCTCGGCAGACATAGATCTCACCTCTTTCGGTCCATGGTACGGCAACCCTGAGAGCGATCCGGAGAGGTTCAAGAGGAGCGTGGAGAAGCTGTTCAGCCTCGACTTCGACGTGATCGTGCCATCCCACCGCCCTCCGGTGTTCGGCAGGGACAAGATAGAGGGGCTGCTCTCAGAATTTCTCGAGCACTTCGACAGGAGAGAGGAGGAGATACTGGAGCTGTGGAGAGCAGGACGTGCGGTGGATGAGATCGTCGAGATCTCGCCCATCTACCGGGGAAGAAAGCCCGGACGGAGGGACATCCTCGACTACTTCGAGAGAAACATGATCCTGAAGCACCTGAAAAACAGGGGAATTGAGGTGGAGTGAGCTATACTCCGTACTCCCTGAACGCTGAAAGGGCAAAGCTGACCTCTTCCTCTCTAATAGTCAGCGGCGGGATGATTCTCACATCTCTCTCCGAGGTCGCGTTGACGAGCACACTCCTGCTCATGAGGTGCTGGCTGAGGCCCTTGGCGTCACCAACGCTAACCCCGATCATCAGCCCGAAGCCCCTGACGTCCTCAACGAAGTCGAGACCCTTAAGACCGTTCATGAACAGCTCACCCATCCTCCTTGCATTTTCCAGAAGGTTGTTCTGCTCGATGTACTCTATTGTGGCCAATGCAGCCTCACACGCAAGCGGATTTCCGCCGAATGTTGAGCCGTGGTCTCCCTTCTCAATCTTCGTGTGCACGTCCTCGCTTACGGCAACAGCCCCCACGGGGAATCCGTTGCCCATTGCCTTGGCCATCGTCATGATGTCGGGCGTTGCATTGTAGATGTCCTTCGCGAACCACTCCCCGGTTCTGCCAAAGCCCGTCTGCACCTCGTCGAATATCACGAGGAATCCGAGCTCGTCCCTGAGCTCGAAGATCCTCCTGACGAAATCCCTATCTGCGGGAAACACCCCCGCCTCGCCCTGCACGGGCTCGAGTATCACTGCCGCAGTGTCCCTGTCAGCGGCTCTCTCAAGGCTCTCGATCGAGTTGAAGTCGGCAAAGCTCACCGGCCCGACAAGCGGCTCGAACGGCTTTCTGAACTTCTCCTTCCAAGTAACGGAAAGGGCACCCATCGTTCTGCCGTGAAAGCCGTTCGTGAATGCGACGAACTTCTTCCTCCCCGTCGCCCTTCTCGCGATTTTCAGCGCAGCCTCAACGCTCTCCGTGCCAGAGTTCGTGAAGAAGAACCTGTCGAGGGAGGTGATCTCCTTAAGCTTCTCAGCGAGCTCCACCTGTGGCTTGGTGTAGAAAAGATTGGAGACGTGCATCAGCTTTCTTGCCTGCTCGGCAATTCTGCTCGCAACGAACTCGTTTCCATGTCCAACCGAAACGCAGGCTATCCCAGCTATCAGATCGAGGTATTTCTTGCCATCCTCGTCGTAGAGCCAGCAGCCCTCTCCCCTCTCCACGACAATCGAGTAGCGGTTGAAAAACTGCATGAAGACCTTTCCTTCCCTCTCGATCCACTCACTCATACTCGATCGTTGCAGGTGGTTTTGGAGTTATGTCGTAAACCACTCTGACAACCTCAGGAATTTCTCCCGTGATCCTGAGCGCTATCCTCCTGAGCTTCTCGTAGTCGAGGTTCAGCGGATCGGCCGTCATCCCGTCCCTGCTCTCAACTGCCCTGACGGAGATGACATAGCCATAAACCCTGATGTCCCCCTTGACTCCCGTCGCCTTGCCTATGAGAGCGGCGAATGCCTGCCACTTCGGCGTGTCTCTGAGCTCCTCCTCGACTATCTGCGTCGCCTTCCTCACGACCTCGACCTTCTCAGGCGTAACCTCTCCGACGACCCTGACGGCAAGCCCCGGCCCGGGGAATGGCATCCTCTCGGATATCTCCTCCGGAAGGCCGAGGTACCTCGCCACCTCCCTGACCTCGTCCTTGTAAAGCTCCCTGAGCGGCTCTATGACCCCCTTGAACCTGTAGTGAGTCGGAAATCCCCCAACGTTGTGGTGACTCTTTATTCCACCCTGACTCTCGATTATGTCCGGGTAGATCGTGCCCTGAATCAGGTAGTCTGCCTTGACCTCCTCCGCAACCCTCTCGAAGACCCTCACGAACAGCTCTCCGATCACCTTCCTCTTCTCCTCCGGGTCAGTAACTCCCTTCAGCGCCTCAAAGAACTCATCTCTTGCATCTATGAACCTGAGGTTCATGTTCCCGAATATCTCCCTCACCCTTTCGGGCTCTCCCGCCCTCATCAGGCCAGTGTCAACGAAAACCGGAATCAGCCTGTCACCTATCGCCCTGTGGGCAAGCACGGTGCACACTGAGCTGTCAACACCACCTGAGAGAGCGATTATCGCCTTTCCGTCTCCAACCTGATCCTTAATCTCCTGAATGGCCTTCTCGACAAATTTCTCCACATTAACCATTTGTCTCCCTCCTGTACTCAAGAGCCGCCCCCACCAGCCCCATGAACGGTGGTGAGGGTGAGAAGGGTTTCGCCTTGAACTCGGGATGGAACTGGGTGGCGAAGAAGAACCTCCTGTCTGGCAGCTCGAGAATCTCCATTCTCCGCCCATTGTCAGAATATCCGGAGAAAACCAGACCGCTTTTCTCGAACTCCGGTATGTAGTCCGGGTTAACCTCATACCTGTGCCTGTGCCTCTCGTATATCCTCTCAGAGTTGTAGAGGGAGTAGGCTATCGTTCCCCTCTTCACCGTGATCTCTATGTCTCCGAGCCTCATAGTCCCTCCGAGCTTGTCAATCTCCCTCTGCTCGGGGAGGAGGTCTATGACCGGATGCTCCGTATCTCCAAATTCTGTGCTGTTCGCATCCTCGTATCCAAGAACGTTTCTTGCATACTCTATTACCGAGAGCTGGAACCCGAGGCAGATCCCAAGGAAAGGTATGTCGTTCTCCCTCGCGTACTGTATCGCCCTTATCTTGCCTTCCACCCCCCTCTGCCCGAAGCCGCCGGGAACGAGGATTCCATCGGCATCAATCTCAATCTCCTCGAAGTCCTCGAGCTCCTCGCTGTCAACCCAGATGGGTTTCACTACCGCTCCGTGGTATATCCCCGCTATCTTCAGAGCCTCCCTGATGCTGATATAGGCATCCCTCACGTCCATGTACTTGCCGACTATTGCTATGCTGACCTCCTCTCTCGCGTTCCACATCTTCTCCACGAACTTCTCCCACTCCTGAGAGCTCTCCCTCTTCTCCAGCCTGAGTTTCTCCGCGATGTATCTGTCAAGCCTCTCTTTCTTGAAGAGGAGCGGAACCTCGTATATGTCGTCTGCATCCTTCGCGCTTATGACAGCCTCAACAGGCACATCGCAGAAGAGCGAGATCTTCCTCTTCGTTGATTCGAGGAGCTCCTCCTTGCACCTCCCGACTATCACGTCTGGATGGAGACCGAGGCTCCTCAGCTCCTTCACGCTGTGCTGGGTGGGCTTGGTCTTCTGCTCCCCACCGCTGTCCAGTGGAATTAGAGTCACATGAACGAGCAGAAAGTCCTCCTCCCTCTCCTCGTTGTGCATCTGCCTTATCGCCTCGAGGAAAGGCATGCTCTCTATGTCTCCAACAGTACCTCCAACCTCCACAAGGCATATGTCGGCATCATTCCTCCTCGCCACGTCCCTGATCCACCTCTTGATCTCATCAGTTACGTGGGGGATTATCTGAACAGTCTGGCCCAAGTACTCCCCCTTCCTCTCCTTCTCGATGACGTTCCTGTATATCTTGCCGGTCGTGATGTTGTGGTCTCCGGTGAGCTCTATGCCGATGAACCTCTCGTAGTGGCCGAGGTCGAGGTCGACCTCTGTTCCATCTTTCAGCACGTAGACCTCTCCGTGCTGGAACGGGTTCATGGTTCCGGCGTCGATGTTGATGTAGGGGTCTATTTTGATGGGGATCACCCTGTAGCCCATGTCAACGAGGATTCTGCCTATGCTCGCGGCTGTGATCCCCTTTCCGAGACCGCTCATCACTCCTCCGGTAACCACGATGAACTTCATAGCTTCTCCCTCAGCTCCACCGGAAGAAGGTTCGGTATCCCGTTCTCAATCGGGTAGTCTACACCACAGCTGTCGCATATCAGCCTGCCGAAAAGCACCTCTTCCTCATTTTCCTCGTGAACCTCAAGCCTCAGCTCGCCCTTGCAGGTAGGGCATGCGAGAATGTCAAGAAGGCTCCTCCTCATAACGCACAACCACTCTTTCCGCAACTATTAAAGTTTTTGATTGCCAGCAGATTCGGACAGCTGGTGTGAGATCCAAGGCATTGCCAGCAGGAGAGCGGGCAAGGCTTTAAATAGTTCCTGAACCAAACTTCATGTGGGTGTTGCTTATGGTTAGCGACGAGCTTAGGGAGTTGCTCAACAGGGCGATCGCCAGGGAGATGCAGGTGTCCATCCAGTACATGTGGCAGCATGTCCTCGCGAAGGGCTTTGAGGGAGAGGTGGTGAAGGCCCAGCTCAGGGCAATAGCGCTCGTGGAGATGAGACACGCGGAGCTCATCGCCGAGAGGCTTAGCTACCTCGGAGGAGAGCCAACAACCACTCCAGACCAGATAACGATCGGGAAAACCGTGAGGGAGATGATCGAGCTCGACAAGAAGGCTGAGGAGGAGGCTATAGAGCTCTACAGGAAGATCATAAAGAAGGCCATGGAAGAAGAAGACTACACAACAGCAAAGCTCTTCGAGCAGATCCTCGAAGAGGAGGAGGCGCACCACGACTACTTCTCGTCAATCCTCGGGGAATAAAAGGAGAATAATTCAACCCACATTTTTACAGCTTCTCGCTCCTCAGGTCGATTATCTGCTCTAAGGAAGGGCCGGTTGAGATGAGCGTAACTGGTACGCCAGTGTCATCCTCAACTCTCTCCACGAACTCCTTGGCCTTGGGTGTCAGCTTCTCCCACTCCCTCACACCAAAGCACTCCTTGTCGAGCCTGTCTATTCCGGTTATGGCTATCTGCGTCGCCCCGTTCACCATCGCAGAGTACCTCGCGAGTTCGCCGTCCCACCAGCCAACTCTCCTCCTCCTTCCGGTCACAGTCCCGTACTCCACAATGCCGAGCTTCTCCGCCTCCTCCTGACTCATCTCCGTTGGAAATGGCCCGGCGCCAACCCTCGTGGGGAAGGTCTTGAACACAACGACCACATCCTCTATCTTGGTGGGGCCAACCCCAACATCAGCGGCCATCTGAGATGCGGAGGTGTCCTTGGACGTCACGTACGGGTAGGTGCCGTAGTACAGGCTGAGCGCGAACCCCTGAGTACCCTCAATGAGCACGAACTCCCCGCTGTCTATGGCCTCGTTCACCTCAAGCGGAACATCTGTCAGAAACGGCTGCAGCTCCGGAACCTCCTTCGCCAGCTTCGCCACCCTCATCACCCTGTCAGCATTCGCTGGCCCGCAGCCACTGCCTGTAGAGCCAATCTTCCCGGAGAGGTGCTCAGAGCTTCTGTCAGCCTCTATGTGCCTCTGCTCTATTATCGCACACCTGAAGTCAACCCTCGCCCTGTCCTCTACCCCGAGCGTTTTGACCTCATCGAGAAACACCTGTGGGTTCACGAGGACTCCGGCACCCACCAGAAGCTTCGCGTCCCTGTACACAAAGCCGGATGGCAGCATCCTTACCCCGTACTTCTTCCCATTGAACTCAACCGTGTGTCCCGCATTCGGCCCAACTCCGCCTCTCGCTATTATTTTTGGCCTGTCGGAGTGAGCTATGTGGGCAATTATCTTCCCCTTACCCTCATCGCCCCAGAATCCACCCACAACAATCGTCGCTGTCATCCTGATTACACCCGAGGTAAGGTGTGCGAGCTATTATTTAAATCTTCATCTTCTCATGCAGAGCACAACAAACGTTAAAAACAGAGAGGAGCAGGTGGTGAAAGATGATCCTCAGAGGCAAAGCGTGGAAATTTGGCGACGACATCTCGACCGACCACATAACTCCCGGCAGGTACTACCACCTGAGAAGCAACATGCCAGAGCTCGCAAAGCACGTCATGGAAGATGCGGATCCGGAGTTCCCGAAGAAGATGAAGCCCGGAGACTTCATCGTCGCAGGCAAGAACTTCGGCATGGGGAGCAGCAGGGAGCACGCGCCGCTCGCAATAAAGATTGCAGGTGTTTCAGCGGTCATAGCCAAGTCGTTCGCCAGAATCTTCTACAGGAACGCCATAAACGTTGGACTCCCCGTGCTCATAGCCGACACGGACAGGATAGACTCCGGCGATGAGCTCGAGGTTGACCTCTCAACCGGAAAAATAAAAAACCTTACCAAGAGTGAAGAAATAGAGGCTAAGCCCCTCCCCGAAATAATGATAAACATCCTGAACGAAGGGGGGCTCGTGGAGTACGTGAAGAAAAAGGGTGACCTCGTGGTATGATACCACCCCGTAAAAAGTGCCCCGTGTGCGGTAATGAGGTTTACTTCCTTCCGACCTCGAACGGCCTCGTGTGCGGTATCTGCAACACGAGGGTGAGTTCGAGCTACTGAGCCGCCGTAGCTCAGCTGGTCAGAGCGGGTGACTCGTAATCACCAGGCCGCGGGTTCGAATCCCGCCGGCGGCTTTTCGGTTTTTTGCCATTTTCTGCGTGCTCAGTATTCTCTAAGTATGTCCACAAACCCCAGCTTCATGTCGAACTGGAAGTATATGGCGAGCAGCACCTCGTCTAGCTCAATTCTGTGCACAGGATCTATTGCCGAGGGCATGTCGTAGCTCACGCTCGCGGTTCCGGCGAAGATTACCTTCTCCCCATTTGGATCGACGTGGAAGTCTATGTCCGCGTACCACTTGACAAGCTGGGTCACCCCACCCTTCCCGTTTATCGGCGGGAAGTGCCTGACGGAGTAGAGGTACGTGGGCTTGGGCAGAACCATGTCTATCAGCCCTCCCGTTGCCCTTGCAGATGGCCTCATCGTGAACGTGACGAGTCTCGTTCCCTCAGGCCTCTCGAGAATGCCCTGAACGACATCGTAGCTCTTCCTCAGCTCTATCTTCGCCAGTTTCTTCGGCGCTCCGGCTATTTCTCTGCCAGCAGCCATTGCAGCGTCGTTGGTGACGTAAATGTATGGGATGTAGTAGCCCATGTCTCCATTCTCGTCTTCAACCTGAATCGTGCTTATGAACTCCCAGTACTCTCCGAGGGTGCTGAAGGAGTAGTGGGAGATCCATATCCCTCCCTGCGGAGGGTCGCTGTAGGGCTTCAGACCTTCAGGCAGGATCTCGCTCACGTCACCTCTTATGGTGAAAAAGGCGGTTATCGCCTCACAGTTCCTGTACTCTATTCCCCTCTCCTCGTCCACCTCATAAAGCGGGGAATCAAAGGGAATTCCCTTCAGCATGCTTCACCACCTCCTAATCATACCACTTCGAAATTTTCTCAACATCGTAGTAGTCCTTCTCGTAGTTCTCAACAACGTCCTCTCCTGCCTCGAGGCTCAGAACCTCCACAGTCCCGTCCTCGATCTGCAGAGCTCTCGCATCTCTGAAAAGCTTTTCAATTATAAACTCCCTGCTGAGCCCAGAGGCACCAAAAATCTGAAGCGCGTCATTGGCCACCTCAAATGCGATCCTCTTGGCGTATATCTGCGCCGCCCTCGCGTGTCTTGGTGAAGCGTCAGCAGTCCTCTCGTCTATTATCCTGCGGTGGGTGTACTCCGTCACCTTTCGAACGTAGTATCTTGCAGTCTCTATCTTCTCGAACATCTCGTAGAGCTTCAGCTTGATGTTCTTGTGCCTGACAAGCGGCACGCCTCCCTGCACCCTCTCCCTCGCGTAGCTCAAAGCCTCCTCAAACGCGGCCCTCGCAAGTCCAACGGCAAACGCACCCATCCCGCAGCTCGTCAGGCAGAGGAGCTGGTCGAGAAACACCCCGTAAAAGAACCCGGGAGCGACAACAACGTGGCTCTCCGGAATTCTGACCCCGTCGAAGAAAAGCTCTCCCTGCGGGTCGTCCCTCATCCCGAGCATGTCCGCAGGCCTGCCCTTTCTCACTCCATCTGCATCAAGGGGCACGATGCAGAACAGTCCATCGAGCAGGGTTTTTCCGTCCTTGAGCTGGGCATGCAACCCGCAGTGGGTTGCCACTGGAGCTGAAGAGACCCATGCGGACTTCTGGCCCGAGATTATCCACTCGTCTCCGTCCTTTTCGGCAACAACGTTTCCCTTTCCAAACTTCCTCACAAGCTCCTCATCCTCCCTGAGGGCGATCAGGTAGTCGCTGCCGTGCTCGGGCTCGGTAACTCCCCAGCACCCGTGATACTTCCCCTTGTCGTCCTCAAGCCATGGAACGACGAGTTCTTCGTAAAGCTCAGGAGGGCCGAATAGTGCTGCGCACGCAAACGGAATCTGGTCAACGCCTATTGCTGTGGCAAGCCCCAGGCTCCCCCATCCGAGCTCCTCCATTATCATGTACCTCTGCAGGGGGGTCAGGTCAACACCACCCATCTCCGCCGGAATTGTTATCTTGTGGTATCCGAGCTTCTTCATCTCCCGGAAGACCCTGAAGTACGGAGAATTCGGCTTGACTCTCTCCTCAGGCTCCATTCTGTCCAGCTCTATGGATGCGGGCCTCATAACTTCCACAGCAAAGCGGTGCACCTCCTCCTTCAGAAGCTTGTCCTCATCGCTCAGCTCGTCGAGGTCGAGAAACTTCATGGAGCAAGATTTGTCATTAAAATTTATAACAATTTTTACTCCAGCCCCTCAAATTGACCGGAAAAAAAGTCAAGGTGAAAGCCAGAGGTTATCCGAACAGCTCATTCAGCTCCTGCACCTTCACCTCTCTCTGCTCACCGCTCCTCAGATCCTTGACCGTCACAACCCCTCTGTCAAACTCCTCGCCAGCGAAGACGGCATAGTCTGCATTGATCGAGTTGGCGAAGCTCAGCTGCTTCTTCACGTTCCTGCCCATCACATCAACAACCGCAGCAACCCCAGCTTCCCTGATAATCTCTGCGACCTTCATCGCCTTCTTGTGGTCGCCAAAGCCAACCACAATCGCGACCTTCGGCCTCTCAACCTCAACCTCGCAGACCTCCGCGACTCTGTCAAACCCAATCGCGAACCCTGTTGACGGCACGTCCTCCCCGCCGAATAGCTTTGCGAGCCTGTAGCTGCCACCACCGCACACCTGCTTCTGAGCCCCCAGACCCTCAGCATACATCTCGAAAACCACGCCCGTGTAGTAGTCCAGCCCCCTTGCTATCCCGAAGTCCAGCCTGAAATCCACGCCGAGGGATTCAAGGATTTCTGCAACCCTCTCAACGTGGCTGTAGTCAAAGTCCGGGTAGATCTCCCTCGCCTCCTCGACACTCTCAGCCTCAGACAGCTGCAGAACGACATCGAGGAGGTGTTTCCTCCCCTCAGCCCTCAAAAGCTCCTCGAGCCCCTTCCAGTCCTTCTTGTCTATGAGCCTCATCGCCCTGTCCCTCTCCCCAACATCCCTCAGAACGCTCCTCAGCAGTCCAACATGCCCGACGTGAAGGGTGAACCTGACTCTGAGAGCCTTCAGAATCTTGTAAGCCAGGTAGATGACCTCCGCGTCACTCTCAGGCCTGTCGCTTCCTATTAGCTCCACACCAAACTGCCAGAACTCCCTGTACCTCCCCTTCTGAGGCCTTTCATACCTGAAGCAGTTGGCGAAGTAGTAAAACCTCAGGGGCCTCGGCATGACCGAGCACTCGTTCACGAACATCCTCATTACGGGAGCCGTGAGTTCAGGCCTCAGCGCCAGATCTCTGCCGGACTTGTCCTTGAAGGCGTAGATCTCCTCCACTATCCCCTCTCCGGACTTGAGCGTGAAGAGCTCGAGGTGCTCGAATGTCGGCGTCGCAACCTCCCTGTACCCGAAGCTCTCCGCGATCCTCCTCATCAAGTTCTCTATAGCCCTCCTCCTCTCCATTTCGTCGGGCAGAAAGTCTCTCGTCCCCCTCGGCCTCTCAATCCTCATCCTTCTTCCCCTCCACGAGCCTCAGATACTCCCTCAGCATTCTCGGAAACTTGTTAGCCTCGACGAACCTCAAACCCATCCTCTCACTCCACCTTCTTATCCCCTCATCGCTCGAGACTACAGCCGCATCAAGCTCTTTGGCGAGAAGCAGAACGTCAAGGTCTGGGGATGAGTCGAGGACGCCGTGCCTCATGACCTCCCGGTACTTGTCCCTGAACTTTGAGATCAGCTCCCCCACCTCGTCCTTCAGATCCTCCCTCTTCTCATACTTCAGGCCGAGAGCCGAACTCTCCCACATGAAGTCCTCGGCTATGCGCCTCGCCTTGTTTATCTTCTGGCGCATCGTGATGATGTACTCGTGAAAGATCTCCGCGGGAATCTTGACCTCGTACCTGTTTGGTGTTTTTTTGACGAGCCACGTGTCGAGCTTGACAAAGACCTCCTTCTCACACCCGTACCTCTTGAAAAAGCTCGTAAGCTCGGTGTAGACGGACGGATAGGGGACGTAGCAGCTTATGTCC
Organism: Geoglobus ahangari; assembly: GCF_001006045.1. NCBI lineage: Archaea > Methanobacteriati > Methanobacteriota > Archaeoglobi > Archaeoglobales > Archaeoglobaceae > Geoglobus > Geoglobus ahangari. The sequence continues at coordinate 1,549,374 of NZ_CP011267.1, read as the reverse complement.
AGCTTGAGCCTCGCCTTGGCGATGAGGTCGAGTATGTCGTTCGCAGACTCGCAGAGCGTCTCATAGCCCTCCTTCACCCTCATCCCGGTGTCCGTGATTGCGGTCGTGTCGAGAACGAACCTCTGTCTCATCCCTTCCACCTTACGTACACGAATATGTGATCCCTGTGATACGGATCCAGAGAGCCCCTCTTCAGCACCCTGAAGCTCCTGCTCAGCTCCTCGACGACTTCAGAGTAAACCTCCTCCGGATCCCTCGTCGAGTCTATGCTCCTCGCCTTGACGAAGATCAGCCCTTCAGCATCCTCCTCTGCGAAAAACTGAAAGTTCCTTCTGAATATCTCAACCTGATTTCGCTGCGCTATGTCCTGATAGATGAAGTCCACCTTCTCAACAATCCCGCTGTACCTCTCCGGCTTGCCCGCATCGCCGAGGATCGGAATTATGTTCTTCCTCTCCATCGCCAGCTCCAGAAACTTCTGGAACGGCTTTGCCGAGTACTCTACTCCATAAATCACGCCCTCGTCGAGAATGTCAGATATGTGGCTGACCGTCGTTCCGCTCGCACATCCCAGATAGAGCATTTTCATGTCCCTCTCCAGCCTCACCTTTTCCCCCTTGATGAGCATTGCACCGAGCTTGCTCCTCTGCGGAATCCACTCCCTGTAGTCTCCAAACTTCCTCTCCCCGTAGTGGGGAGGATAGGGTGATCTGGTGAACAGCCTCCTTCTGCCGTCCACCTCTCCAACAAACACGTTGTGCAGGATTTCACTTCCTTGAAAGCTGCTCATACTTCCCCCTAACCTCCTCAGCGAGCTTTTCATTCAACTCTCCCTTGAAGTAATCAATCCTCGCAGCTATCGCGAGCTTTCCGGCCATGAACCTCGCCATCTTCCCCCTCTTCTTCTTGGGCAGGGTTTTTATGAACGGATGCTGGAAGATGACTCCGTGCTTCGGCACCTTCGCCTTTCTCCCCTTCCTCATTCTCGCGAGCGCCTTGAACAGCGACTTCTCGGCACCTATAACCTGTATCGTGCTTGCAGGCATCTCCGCGAGCTTCTCCAGGCTCCCGGCCTTCTCAAGCAGCCTCGCCCCTATCTTCTCCCCAACGATTTCGCTCACGTTGGGTGCGATCTTCCTCATGACAACCTCTATCTCCCTCTCTATCTCTCCCCTGAACCTCTTGAGCTCGAGAATCTTCTCCTCGAACTCCCTAACAAGCTCGCTCTCCTTGACCTCCTTCAGCTCCCTGAGCTTCTCGTCCAGCAGGTTGGCGGTGTTGTTTATCTCGTCCAAGGTTCTGACGAGGGCTATTACGTACCTGTCCTCCCTCCTCAGCTCCTTCTCCACGAGCATCTGGGCAACGCTTATAGCTACCTTCCTGAGCGTCGGGTAGTACTCCTCACCAAACACCTCGGCACCAACCTCGCTCACCGAGAATGGGAGGGGAGATGGGTTGTGCGCGTTGAGGAACGACCTCCTCAGGTCTCCGCTCTTCTCCACCCTCCCGTTCTCGTAAACACCAAACCACAGGTTATACCTCAACGTCAGCCCCCCTGTTCCTCGCCTTGGTCTTCACAACGCCAACATCCACCCATCTCTCGGAGAAGTAGGCCTTTCCGGCCTCCACACCTTCCTTCTCCCCGATGAAGTAAACGGTCGGCCCCGTGGAGGACATGCCAACCGCCCCGTATTCCCTCAGCTCCTCTATGGCTCCGGAGATCAAGTCACCATACTGCATGACCTCCGCCCTCTTAAAGCCCAGGTGCTGGATCCTGTAAACGGCCTCTGCGAAACCATCCAAGTCGTGCTCTACCACAGACGGGAGGAGCTTCATGAGTATCAGGTGCGAAAGCTCCCTGACCTCCTCAAGTGGCAGAGGGGTGTTCCTCTCGAACAGATCCTTCTCCCTCATTCCGTAGAAGCCCTTTCCCTCGGGTATGAAGAGGTAAACGTCCCAGTCCTCCGGGAAGCCCAGCCTCGAGATGACTGGTGCGGGCCTCGCCCTGCTGAAGGAGGATGGCAAGAATCCAGGCTTTTCCCTTCTCGAGTGACCTCCATCTACAATCAACCCCCCGCTCTCGAAGGCCGCGACCCCTATTCCAGACGTTCCACCCCTGCCGGTAAGCACGGCAACGTCTCTCGGGGACATGTCGATTCCATACAGCCTGCAGTAGGCAACCCCCACGGCCAAACTCGTCTGCGTTCCGCTCCCGAGTCCAATGTGGGATGGATAGCTCTCCTTTACTTCCACCTCGATTCCCCTTCCAAATTTCTCGGCGAATATCTTTGCTACGTCCTCGAACCTCTTGAGGGACTCTCCCTCACCCCTAACAACAACCCCGTCACTCTCCCTCGCAACGAGCTCTATTCCGGGGGAGTCGAGGGTCAGGCCCACGCCGCCATCCACTCTTCCGATTTCCCCGTTGAGGTCTATGAGGGTAATGTGGATTCTCGAGGGGGTTCTGATGCGAACCCTCATTCTCTCACCCTGAGCGTCACCTTCTTCAGGTAGTACTGGGAGCGGGTGTCCACGATGTAGGCCTCTGGGGCAATTGTCGGCATGTGGTAGCCCGTGAATATCCTAAGAATCTCCCCGGCCTGAATTGAGCATGTCAGGGCGTAGGATATGGGGTCGAACTTGACCCTCGGCATCTCAACCTCCCAGTACTTCACACCGTCTGGCAGAAACGTGGTGATTATGTTCGGGATGAAGGGTGAGCCGAGCTCCTCGGCAATTCTCGCCGCAATGTCGATGTGCTTGTGCGCAACAACCACATCTATCCCCTTGAGCTGCCTCTTCAGCTCCCTGTAGTCGTCCGGGAACGGGTAGCTTATCACGCACGAGTCTGGGCTCATCGGGTGAACAACATCATAGTCATTTGCCTCGAGTGGCTCAACCGTGCAGTCCAGCCTCGCGTCGTTTGGAGTGATGAAGTCCCCTATGTACCTCACACATCCAACGCCTCCCCTCCACAGCAGCTCCATGAGCATCCTGCTGCCTATTACCGCGACGCTGAACTTGCTCAGGTACTCTATCTTCTCCTCCTCCGCCATCCCGTGCCAGAAAATCTTCCCGATGTTCATTCCCTTTCCCTCATCGCCTTCATGACGTCGTGCTTCGTCACTATTCCCACTATCTTACCGTTTTCGACCACGAGTAGTGCAGGGTTATTTAAAAGCATTTTCGAGATGCTCTCCAGCGTCTCGTTCGGTGATATCTCCGGAAGGGGATCCTCCATGATGTCCTTCACCGTCATGTTCTCCGCCCCGTCAATTCCCCGGATCATCACGACCTTCAGTATCGAACTCTCAGTTATGCAGCCCAGATTTGACCCGTCCTTGATCACGGGAAGCTGGGATATCCCCTTCTCCCTCATAACGTCTATGACGTCGAGAAGGCCGTCATCCGGGCTGGCGGAGATGACCGGAGAGTTCATGATCCTGCGGGCGTTAATGCCCTTCCCCTCAAGCTCGCCGAGAACCTCAAAAATCCTTTTGACGAGTGAGAGCTTGGGATCGAGGTCACCGCTTTCAATCCTCGCTATCAGCGGCTGGCTGACACCGACGAGCTCGGCCAGCTTCTTCTGGGTTATGCCGAGCTTCTTTCGCTTTCGCTTGATTTCCTCGATCTCAAAAAACATGTAGTCCATTCATCCCGGAAGTATAAAATATTATCCATCGTAATTTGACTCCCTGAACATGTCGAGGCAGGTTGGACAGCAGAAGACGTAGAGCTTGTTGTGCCTCTTGTAGACTATCGGCTTCTCCCTGAGCTCCTTGCCGCAGTAATCGCACCTGAAAACAACCTCCATCCCCTCCGTCATCTTCCCCTGCCTGTACTCTATGACCGGCAAGATCTCCACTACTTTGTACCTCCTCGCATACTCAGAAAGCGAGTCGGGGGTTGCGATGACCGCCTTGACAAGATACCTGTCTTTCCCAACCCTGTAGACCTCTGGGAACTCGTCCGGCATGTTCTCGCTTTCTATCAGCAGAAAGAACGTCTTTCTGGTGTCTATTGCAGGAGATATCTTGATCGTGTACTTCTCTATGATTCCCTCCTTCTCGAGCCTCTCTATTCTGGACTTGACGGTCTGCCTCGCAAGCCCGAGGATCTTCCCTATCTCGCTGTAGCTCAGGCGGGAGTTCTCTGAGAGCAGGTCGAGGATCTTCATGTCGTACTCGTCCAGCTTCATGAAGTCACTTTGTTAGCAATCTTATTTACTTTTCTAACACCGGGTTAAAAGAGAGGTATATAACTTTCAACGCGAAATTCGTTTCGAGGTGATTTGATGAGGGTTAAGCTCGAGCTGTCTGGCCTTACCTGCCACGGGTGCATGATGACGGTGAAAAACGTGCTGACAAAGGAGGGTGCGAAGGTTGTTTCCATAGACCTCAGGTCTGCAGAGATCGAAGTTGACGGAGACGTTGAGAGGTACATAAAGGCCATCGAGAGGTTTGGATACTCGGCTAAGGTCGTCGAGGCTTCAGAACCCTGACAACATCTTTTTTGTAGACGACCTCCACCTCCTGAGAGTGGGTGAACGGATTTCCATCGGCCGAGATAACAGTTTCAGCGTACATCTTTGCAGAGCTGTCGAAGCTCAGGGTCTCGGTTTTTATCGGCTCTATGCTCCTGAGGGATTCCTTGCTCATCGAGCCAACAACGACAGTGTGGCTGAGGCATGCTATGAGGCAGCTGAAGCCGACGAAGGCAGATATCGACGCTCCGCCGGAGATCCCCTTCCCCAAATACCTCGAGTCGAGCATCGAGATGAATATGTTTCCGTAAACCCCCTCGAGGGTTCGGCCCTCAGCAGATACCCGGGCGTAGAACTTTGAGGGGTTGCCAAGCTTCACCTCTCCGTGCATGTATGCGAGGGCGTCAACCTCCCTGATCTTACCATCAACGGTCGCGAGGATTGTCGGGCCGGCAACAACGTCGTTGAACGCAACCCTCTCGAACTCCCTGACATAAAGGCCGCTGAAGGGCACCTCTACCAGCGTGCTCGGATCGAAGTCAGGCGGGCACAGAAGGGGGCTCACGTTCGTCGTCCCTGTGCCTATGCAGAGCAGCGGTGTCTCGGGAAATGCTGACGCTGCATCGCTCATCGTCCCGTCCCCTCCAAACACCACGATCACGTCCACAAGCCCGTCCATCGCCTTAACGAGCCTCACTGTGTCATGCCTGTCGAAAGTTCTCTCAACCTCGATGATCTCTGAGGAATCCAGATACCTCGCCCCGAGATCGTCCTGGCCGGCAAGAACCCTCTCTGGCCTCAGGCGCTCCACCACACTCCTCACAAGCTCAGCATCAGCACCTCTCCCCGCCCTCGGGTTGACGACGACACCAACTCTCATGACAACGTTTATTTAGAATCCAGCATATTTAACAACTATGAGGTACCCGAAGTTTGCAGGCTCATTCTATCCCTCGAACCCCGAATCACTCCTCGCAATGCTCGGTGAGTTCACGGAGAAGGGGATGAAGGACGAGGACGTGATTGCGATAGTCTCCCCCCATGCCGGCTACATGTACTCCGGCAGGACTGCAGGCAGAGTTCACTCCCTCCTGCCGGATGTCGAGACGTTCATAGTCATCGGCCCCAACCACACGGGCTTCGGGATGCCGGTGGCTGTTTCCAGAGACGAGTGGATGACCCCCCTCGGCGTCGTCGAGCCGGACGAGGAGTTCATCGAGGCGATGCCGAAGGTAGCTGTTGTGCCTGACGAGATGGCCTTCGCGGAGGAGCACAGCCTCGAGGTGCAGATCCCGTTTCTGCAGTACCTGCACAGGGACTTCAGGATCGTGGCGATCTGCATGGGGCTGCAGGACGAGGAGAGCGCGAGGGAGGTCGCGGAGGAGATCATAAAGGCGTACGAGGAGACCGGCAGGAGCTTCGCGATTGTGGCGTCAAGCGACATGCACCACTACCTGCCAGACGAGGAGTGCAGGAGGAAGGATGAGGTCGTGATAAGGGCGATAGAGAGCATGGACGTCGGGAAGTTCTACAGGACGATATACGACATGCAGGCCAGCGTCTGCGGGTACGGGCCCATTGCCGTTGCGATGCTCGTGGCCAAGCACTTTGGAGCCAGTGCAAGGCTCGTGCACTACTCCACGAGCGGAGATGTTGCTGACAAGAGCTACGTTGTTGGCTATGCGGGTATAGCCTTCAGAAGGTTCGATTAACGCCGATTAAAACAAACCTTTCATGCGAAAGAAATTTATACGGTAAACCTCAAATTACAATCATGATGATGATTGCCACGGGAGCCGACCTCATCGACGCGCTCGTGAAGGACAACCACAACACGGTGATATTCTACGAGAACATATACCCGGCGCTCTCCATCTTCAAGAGGATTCTGAACGAGACCGAGGGCGAGCTGACGATTCTCGCCATATCCAACCCCGTGATGAAAACGCTCCGGGAGATCTCAGCCCACACGGATGTTGATCTGAGCAAGGCCAGAATAGTGACTCTGAATTTGTCGGGAAATGGAGACGGAGACGTGGCGTTCTCCTACAACCAGATCGACGAGCTCACGGAGTACATAAAGGGGCTCAGGGGGACGCTCATCATCCTGTGCAGGGGGCTGCTGAAGATAATCGTTGAGGACTACCAGAAGATGTTCTTCAGGATCATCGAGAGCATAGGAGACGACCTGAAGATTATCGCGTTCACAGCGTGGAAGAGCTACAGCAACGGCGAGATAGCCACGATCTCCGGGATGTTCGACGTGGCAATCCACATCAGGAAGATGGACAATGTCTTCAGCTTCGGAGAGGAGGTTTACGAGCTCAACGTGATTCAGAGCATAGTCCCCTACATCCAGCCGGGAACGGTCTACTTCAAGGTCGGTGCGAACCTCGAAATGGAGGAGCACGGGTAACCGCTTCCTTTATCTTCTCCAAATACGAGACTCTTCATGGAGCTGCTCGCCGAACTCCTCTCCCTGCTTCTCATAGCCATCCTGATAGCAACCGGGGTAAAGTACGTCCGCTTTCCATACACCATCGCCCTTGTGCTCGTGGGCATCGCTGTGGGGCTTTCCGGCCTCTTTCCTCCAATCCAGCTCACAGAGGAGCTCGTGTTCACCCTCATCCTCCCGCCCCTGCTTTTCGAGGGAGCATTGGCGATGGACATAGGCGAGCTTAGGAGAAACGCCAAGCCCATCCTTGCCCTCGCAACCCTCGGCCTCCTAATCTCGATACTTGTCGCAGGCTACATAGCAAGCCTTTCCGGTATCCCAATTCTGCTCGCCCTGATATTCGCCGCTATGGTCTCTCCCACAGACCCGGTCTCGGTGCTCGCAACGTTCAAGAAGCTCGGGGCTCCCAAGAGACTTACGACGATAATGGAGGGCGAGAGCATAATAAACGATGGCACCGCCGTCGTCATATACTCAATACTCCTCGGAATGCTGGCCGGGAGCACGTCGGTATGGCAGGGGATCGCTGAGTTCTTCTTTGTGTGCATCGGAGGAGCAGTGGTCGGATTTCTGCTGGGCTATTCAGCCTACAGGCTCCTCGCCCACATAGACGATGCCCTCATCGAGGTTACGCTCACAGTCATACTGGCCTTCGGAACCTTTCTAATCGCCGAGGCTTTCGGAGTCTCGGGAGTCATCGCGGTGGTCACGGCAGGCCTTATAGTCGGCAACTACGGAACGGAGTTCTCAATGTCACCAACAACGAGGATAACGCTTGTGAACTTCTGGAGCGCGGTAGTATTCATCGTGAACTCCCTCGTCTTCATTCTTATAGGCCTCGACACTCCAGTTTACAGGCTCTCAGAGCATGCAGACCTTATCGCCATCGCCATACTCGCGGTTCTGGCTGGCAGGGCGGTCGTTGTCTACCCAATCCTCTCCGCCCTGAGGATGAGGCTGTCCTGGCAGAACGTGGTCTTCTGGGGAGGACTGCACGGAACCATCCCTGTTGCCTTGGCGCTGAGCTACAGCGGCCCCATGAGGGAAGAGATAGTCTCGATGGTTTTCGGAGTGGTGATATTCTCGCTTGTGGTTCAGGGGCTCAGCCTCGACATTTATGCAAGAAGGGTTTTCAGGAGGGACGAGAGCAAGGCCGAATACGAGGAGCTCAGAGCGAGGCTGTTCTCGATTAGAAGAGCGGTTGAGGAGCTGAACAGGATGGCGTCGAAGGGTGAGGTGGATCACGAGATCGCAAGCCATGTCATCGACGAGCTGGAGAAGGTTGAGCAGAGGCTCAAGGCCAAGGTCTCAGAGGTTCTGAGCCGGGAGGACATAAGGGAGGAGGAGTACCGGAAGGTGTGGAGGGAAGTCCTCGAGGTGGAGAGGAGTGCGGTCAGCGAGCTGGTCAGAAAGGGAATAATCAGCGAGGAGGTTGGAGAAAAGGTCATCAGGGAGATAGATGAGGAGCTCGTGAGCATTGAGGATGGAAAAGACTAATCATCCTTCGTTACTCCTCGACTTCATCACCTCAACGAGGTTCCAGCAGATCATCAGCTTCGCAACCTCTGTAGAGCTCGCGTACTCCCCCACATCCCATTTCAGCTCCTCTCCAGTCTCATCCCTCAGCACGTCGAGGAGTGACTCGAATATTTCCACGCTCAGAAATCCATCCACGTCTATGAAGCTCGCCCTCTTTCCGTGGTAGTAGTCCGAGAAGAAGGATATGGCGAAGTCCCTCTCTCCGGCCTTGATCATCCTCGAGAGGTCCAGCTTCAGGCCGACATGCTTCATGCTCACAGAGAGGTTCGTGAACACGAGCCTCACGCGGTACATCTCCTCCTGAGAGGACAGGTAGGCTATCCTCTCCGAGCTCCTCAGCATGCTGGGGTAGATCTTCACGATCGTGTCTGCGTAGATCTTCTGGAAGTCCACGTACCTCTTGTAGTCTGGCTCCCTCTGGATTATCTCCCTGATGACGTCCTCCCTCCTATAGCCCCTCTCCTCAACGTCCCTCTTCAGCTTCCACCTCCTCTTGATCTCTCTGGCAGGATCCACAAATATCCTGTAATCGTAGAGCTCGTTCAGCCCCTCGTAAAGGGTGTGGAGTCCCTCGGCTATTACGATCTCACTTGGCTCAAACCTCTCGCAGCACCTTATTTCTCCGGTGGAGTGGTCGTAAACGGGCTTCTCGATGGGCTTTCCGCTCCTGAGCTTCAGCAGGTGCTCTCTGAAAAGTCCGAGATCAGTCATCTCCGGGTTGAGAGGCGTTATTCCCCTCTCAATCCTCTCCCTCCGGGATAGGGTGTGGTAGTCGTCCATGCTTAGCGCCGAAACCCTGCCGGGGAACATCCTCCTTATTCCCTCTGCAAATGTGGTCTTGCCCGAGCCGCTGTCTCCGGCGATGCCTATCAAGAAAACCCTGCCCATTGAAAGGCCTGTTGCAGGGAAAAAAGAAAAGCTTTTCTCACTCCACCGCTCTCGATACCCTTGCCGTGAGGTAGTCGGACTTCGTCCTCTCTATCGCGTTCCTCGCCATGTCGAGCTTTGGCCTTAGATTGCTGGTGAGCTTGTCGTGGAAGTCGAACTCTATCAGGGTGAAGTAGATTTCCTCCATCAGCTGGATTATCCTCTCCACCCTATCAAACTCCTCTCCCCTGACCATGAGCGTAAGCGCGTACCTCCTCATCTCTCCCACGCAGTCGGCAAGGCCGGGGAGAACGGACTGGGGGATGTCCACCGGAAGGTCTTCTGGGAGCTCCAGCCTCTCGACGATGTGCCTGAAAGCGTATGCCTCAACAAACTCCTGAACCGCATCGTGGGCGAGGTAGAACAGCTCCGGATACCTGTCCCTGTAGCTTAGGACATCGTCGAGCAGCTCCTCTGCTTTCTTCAAAAACTCTCCGGACTTCTCGAACCTGCCGGCGTGGATGTTTGCAATCGCCTTCGAGCTGTTCAGCCTGAGCTCCCTCGACTTCAGTATGAGCTCCTCCCTCACCCTCTCCTTCTCCTCCAGCTCAGCCCTGAGCCTTTGCAGGTAATCACCTCTCAAGGAGCACCACCCTGCTTATCTCGCTCTCATCCTTAACCTCATAGCCTGTCAGCCTCGCGAGCCTCTCGGAGAACTCCCTGATCTCCTCGTGGGACGGCATTGCACTCCTGTCGAGCCTGAGCCTTGAATGCCCGAGGTGCATGTAGGCCTTGGCCTCTATGAAGTCGGGCTGAACTTTGTCCACAATTTCAACAAACTTCTCCGGCTCCATGTTCACGTTCCTCATCAGCGTTAGCCTTATCACGGTTCTGCTGTCCTTTTCGGCCATAATCCTCATCGTCTCCTCTACTTTACCCCACTGGTCTCTGCCCTGCAGGGCTCTGTGGGATTCTGCATTCCATGCAGTTATGCTCAGGTAGAGCTGGTAGGGCTCAACCCTCTCCACAGCCTGCGGGTTCGTGCCGTTGGTAACAAGGAATGTGGTGAAGCCGTTTCTCCTGTAAACCTCAACCAGCTCGTCGATTCTCGGATACAGAGTGGGCTCGCCTATGAGGCTTATCGCCACCTGATTCGGCCTGTAGGCCTCCTCAAGCTTCCTCCTGTTCACCCCCTCAGTCCCGTGGAAGCCGCTCAGCAATCGGTGCTGGGCCTTTATGGACTCCTCGAAGATGAACTCCGGCTCGTCCCACTCGGTGAAGGGAGGCATTAAATCAAGGGGTCTCCAGCAGTGAACGCACGAGAGGTTGCAGATCAGGGCTGGGGACATCTGAAGACAGCGGTGGCTCGCTATCCCGTAAAACTTCTGTTTGTAGCAGTAACCCTCATCCTTGAGCGACTTCTTGAGCCACAGACACGTCTTTACTGCCGAATGCTTCCCGACTATCTGGTATCCCTTGAGATCCGACAGGCTCTTGACCATTCATGAGTGATGGGTGTGGAGAGTTAAAATAATTTTACCCGCTGGCTTTCGGGCCGAGGAGATCTCCAATTGTCTGCAGCAAATCCTTCCGCTCTGGAAGAACAACAGGAAAAGCAAACCTCCTCTCGAGAATTATCAGTCCTCCGACGTTCCTCACACCGGAGAACTCGCTCCAGGGAATTAAGGCGCTCCCACCATCCACGATCCCCTGTCTGCAGACCTTCAGGCGAGTGTTTCTGAACACCGAAACAACAAGGAGGATCAGAAGCATGTTAAGTGGAAAGAACGTGTATTGAGGGATAATAGCGACGAACAGGATGAGTGCAGCAACCAGAGACGAGAAACAGATTATAAAAGCTTTTGAATTCCCGATCATCGCCCTGAAAACTGCTGAAGGGCTTGTCTCCACCTCCTCAATCACGTCCACCTCCACAGACTCCGCGCTTTTGGCAAAAACAAACAGTGGTACTCTTAAGGCCAGATAAATCACCACAAAGAACGCCAGAATCGCAGCTTCAGACAGCCCTGCATAGACCATCGCAAGCGAGGCCAGAAAGACACCCACCAGAAAGATGGCGAACGTGATCGTGCTTTTCCTCTTATCTCTGTAAACGACTGCCTTCACGCGACATCCACCTCGCTGCCAATCTTTTTCAGAATGGGCATGCAGAGTGGCAGGAGCAGAATCACGAGGGCTGAGTAGTACCCAGCATAAAGCGTCAGAGCATAGATAACTCCTGCTACCAGCGACAGCAAGAAGAAGTGTGCAACACCCACCGTCCCCTTTTCCACTCCGAACAGATGTAACAGCCTCCCCCCTTGGTTTCGACAGATCTCTGAGAGCCAGAACTGTGCATATTACGGACATGAATGGTAGAGATATGGTCGAAACGTAAATCCAGATTAAATCTGAGACTAACGGGTAAACGAAGGCTGCTGAAGGGAGGTAAACTGCATATCCTCCAAGTACTACCTTCAAGATTGTCACCTTTGTGAATTCGCTGACCACATCGCTCGACCTGTAGAGCCAGAACGTCGAGGACTCCTGCCTCGCAAGAAAGTCCATGAACGACACGGCTGGAATCGCAAAGTACAGTGCGAAATAATCTGGCAATCCCGAAGGAAGGTAGAGAGTGATGAATTCTGCGATGAGGTAGGCGGGAATCGCGAGTAATGGAATGTAGTGCACCTTCATTCTTCTCAGCTCGGTCACCGGCTTTGTTCCCCAGCTCATGCTGTTTGAGCTCCGGACTTCCACCTTGGGCGAGAAGCTGATCACCTCCAACAGATATCTCACTCTATCCTCCCATTCGTCCATCCCGCTCATCCTTGCAGAGAACATCAGAACTTCTCTCGCCGTTAGATACGGGAACAGGACAGGCTCCTCTGGAATGTAACCAACTCGCTCGAGTACTGACTTTCTGTCTCTAACATCACGTCCGAGGATTCTCGCACAGCCATTATCGGGCCGGAGAAGCCCTGCAAGAATTTTAAGGGTCGTGCTTTTGCCAGCACCGTTCTTACCGAGGAGTGTGTAGATCTCTCCTTTCCCAACGCTGAATGTGAGTCCATCAAGGGCTTTTGTATTTCCAAATCTTTTTTCGAGATTTAGAACTTCTATCGCATGCACGACATTTTCATCTGTTTTAGATTTAAAAATTTTACCTGATTGAGTAAATTATATGTTTAAAGTGGGCATTCGGGAATTTACCCCGTTTGGCAGACCCCAAATTAAGCCAACACGCCGTTTCAGGCTGAGCAAGTTGGAAAGAAGATATTAACGTAGAGATTATGGATCAACACAGTGTTTACAAGCATTGTTTTTCTTGTCCTCGCAATCATGCAATTACCAATGGAACGAAAGAAAAACATTATATAATTTTACCCACAGATGGGTAATCGATGGTCATTGCAAAACTCGATAAGAGAGGCAGGATTACAATACCCAAAGAAATAAGAGAGGAGTTAATGCTCAGAGAAGATGATGAACTTCTGATTTTCAAGCTTTCCAGCAACATCCTTGTCATGAGGAAGATAGACTTCACCCAGATGATAAATGAGGCCTTAGAGGAATTCAAATCGTTAAAGAGCAGAGACATCGAAAAAATAAAACAGGATGTGAATGAGATTGCAAAAGAGAAGATTGAGAATCTTTCCTGATACAAATCTTTTCATCGCGTCGGCGAAGTCTGGAATCACAAAATCTACCGCATTGATATTCAAATTGTGTTTTTCCGAGGAAATAGAGCTTGTTGGAAATTCAGTTCTGCTGGAAGAATACAGAAGATACAAAGAATATCTCGGAAGATCTGGGTCAATTTTACTGGAAGTAATCGAGGAAAAAATCAGGCTTGTTGAACCCGACATTCATAGCGTAGAGATTTGCAAGAAATTTATGCCAAAAAACGAATTTGCCGACATCTACCATGCTTCTACGTGTCTGAAGGCTGACGCCATATTGATTACAAATGACAAGCACTTTGACGAAATAAAAAAGAGGAGAGTGATACAGATCTGGAGTATCAAAGAAGCCATTGAAAATCTTCTTTAGAAGAGTTAGCCAAGCCCCTTCGCAAGCTCCCTCACCCTCTCCTCAATGTACCCATCCGCATCTTTGCCATGCTTCTCCACAAGCTCCACGATCGCACTCCCCACTATCACCCCGTCAGCCCCAGCATCGATCAGACTTCTGACATGCTCCGCCTTGGAGACGCCGAATCCCACGCCAACGGGATTCCTGCAAATATTCTTGGCCCTCCTGAGAAGATCGAAAGCTTTCTCCCCGATTTTATCCCTTCTGCCCGTCGTGCCATAGTCAGAGGTCAGATAAACAAAACCCGTGCTCGCGTTATCAATAACCCTCAGCCTCTCGTCAGTGGTGTTGGGCGAGGCGATGAAGATCGTTCTGATTCCGTGTTTTTTGCAGATCCTCACGTACTCCTCGCTGCTGTCTGCCGGCAGGTCAACAACGATCATGCCATCAACCCCCGCTTCAGCAGAGAGCCTGACGAACTTCTCAACACCCATCCTGAACACGGGGTTGTAGTAGGTCATAAGCACGACCCTCCTTTCAGAATGCTCTCTGAACTCCCTCACGATTTCGAAGACACTCCTGACTCTGAACCCGTTCTTCAATGCTCTGACGTTTGCTTTCTGTATCACACTGCCGTCAGCGACAGGATCGCTGAATGGGATTCCGAGCTCGATCACGTCAGAGTACCTCTCGAGAACGAGCATGAAGTCCAGGGTTTTTTTCGGACTCGGATCGCCTGCAGTGATGAACGTAACCAGAGACCTGTCAAGCATTCCCCAGCACCTCCATCACGATGCCCATATCCTTGTCACCCCTGCCCGAGAGGTTCACTACCACAACGCTATCCCTGTCGAGCTGCTCCGCGAGCTTCATCGCATATGCCAGAGCGTGGGAAGATTCGAGGGCCGGGATTATCCCCTCAGTCCTCGACAGCTCCATGAAGGCTGCGAGAGCTTCATCATCCGATGCTGTTACGTACTCAGCCCTCCCGGTCTCTCTGAGCCACGCGTGCTCTGGTCCCACTCCCGGGTAGTCAAGGCCAGCTGAGATGCTGTGGGTGTCGAGAATCTGACCATCCTCATCCTGAAGGAAATACGAGAGCATTCCGTGCAACACTCCCTTTTCTCCTGCGTTTAGACTTGCAGCATGCTCCCCGCTCTCTATTCCCCTACCTCCTGCCTCAACCCCTATCAACCTAACCTCTTTGTCCTTGATGAACTCATAAAACGCCCCGATGGCGTTGCTCCCTCCCCCAACGCACGCGATTATTGCCTCTGGCAAACATCCTTCAGCTTCGAGGATCTGTGCCCTGATCTCCCTGCCAATGACGGACTGAAAGTCCCTGACAATTGTTGGGTATGGGTGGGGGCCAACCACGGAGCCGATGAGGTAATGAGAGCTTTCGAAAGTTCTGCTCCAGTCCCTCAGGGCCTCGTTTATTGCATCTTTGAGGGTTCTGCTCCCGCTCTCAACTGGAATTACGTTCGCCCCAAGCAGGCGCATCCTGAAGACGTTCTGCCTCTGCCTTTCAACATCCTCAGCCCCCATGTACACGTCCACCTTCAGCCCGAGCTTTGCCCCTGCCATGGCTGTTGCTACACCATGCTGTCCGGCCCCCGTCTCGGCTATGAGCCTGCTCTTACCCATGTGCTTGGCGAGAAGAGCCTGTCCGAGGGTGTTGTTTATCTTGTGGGCTCCGCTGTGGAGCAGATCCTCCCTTTTGAGGTAGATTTTTGCCCCTCCAACCTTTCTGCTCAGGTTTTCGGCGTAGTAAAGTGGTGTTGGCCGTCCTGCATAGCTCCTCAGCAGCTCATCAAGCTCTCTCTTGAATTCCTCACTCTCCTTCAGCTCCTCGTACTTCTCCTCAAGCTCCTCAAGCGGAGGTATGAGCATCTCAGGGACAAACCTTCCTCCAAACTCGCCAAACCTCATAAGACCACCTTTTCGAGAATCTCGACCGCTCTCTCGACATGCTCGTTCCTGACGAGAATGTGGTCTGTGGAGAATGATGAGAGCACGAGAATCGGGATTCCTTCCCGAGCAAGTGCTGAGGATACCTTGGCTATAAACCCAACCGTGTCGAACGGGAGCTTGGTTCTGAAGGTTATCAGCCTGAATCCCTTCTCCACCTCTGAAAACTCAAGATCCTTCAGGTGTTTCTCGGGAAGAATCAGCGTGAGCTTCCCGTCAGCATCCCTGACCGCCGCAAAGAAGTCCGCATTCCCAAGGCTCCCAACATTGACGACCGCAAAAACCTCCTCATGAACCTCAATCATCCTCTCACCTCCTTCACAAATGCCCTTACAAGGGCCTCATCCTTCCTTCCGTCCCTCTCCACACCGCTTGACACGTCCACACCCAGTGGCTTCACGAACTCGACAGCGTGCCTCACATTCCCGGGATTCAGGCCTCCCGCGAGAATTATTCTCTCAGCCTTTGCAACCTCCCTGCTGACCCTCAGGTCGTGAACCTCACCAGTACCCTTCCCGGTGTCGAGGAGGGGATAGTCTGGACGGTACTGCTCGATCATCCTGATTATTTCCACTGCATCCCTTCTGAAGTCTTCGGAGTGCTTTGGAATCCTGAACGCTTTTATCAGCCTGAATCCGTGCTCCTTCAGCATCTGAAAGTCCTCAGCCGGAAAATTCTGGGAGTGCACCTGAATGTTCTCCGCGCTTATCTCACCCGCGATTTTGTAAGCCTCCTCGAAGCTGTCGCATGTTAGGACCACGAAGACCGGTATCGAGGCCACCTCCACTATC
Source organism: Geoglobus ahangari (assembly GCF_001006045.1). Lineage (NCBI taxonomy): Archaea > Methanobacteriati > Methanobacteriota > Archaeoglobi > Archaeoglobales > Archaeoglobaceae > Geoglobus > Geoglobus ahangari. The sequence goes on along the minus strand of NZ_CP011267.1, from coordinate 1,533,233 downwards.
TCCCTCGCCCTTTCCCGCCCGGCGAATCTTCTCGAGCTGCCATCCATCACGACTCCTGTGAAGTCCGCATATCTCTCTACGAGCTCGAGCTCCTCAGTGCTCCTTATGCCGCACACCTTCACAATCATCTGCAGGCCTCCACAAAGTTCCTCACAATCCTGAGCCCCTCGCTTCTCGGCGTCAGCACACTCTCGGGGTGAAACTGCACCCCCTCCAGCAGCCCATCCCTGCTCCTGATGCCCATCACAACGCCACCAGAAACGGCAGTAACCCTGAACCCGTCCGGCACTTCAGTCACTGCAAGGGAGTGATACCTCCCGGCCTTCAGCGGCCTTGAAACCCCGCGAAAGATGCCTTTGCCATCATGCTCGATCAGGCTCGCCTTCCCGTGGACGGGACTAACCCTCTCCACCCTGCCTCCAAAAACTTGGGCGATGATCTGGTGTCCGAGACAGACCCCGAGAACGGGGACTTCAGACTTCAGTATGATCTCCGGGCAGTTTCCCACATCCCTTCTGTTCTCAGGATGCCCCGGACCGGGCGAGATGATGATTCCGTCTGGATCGAGCCTTTTCACCTCTGCAGCCGTCAAGGTATTTCCCACAACCCTCACCCTGTCGAACAGCGAGACGTATTCGACGAGGTTCCACACGAATGAGTCGCGGTTGTCTATGACGAGGATCACCTCTCCACCCCCAGGGCCCTTAAAACCGCCTCCATCTTCCTCTCGGTCTCGAAGAACTCCCTTTCAGGCACGGAGTCGGCAACTATCCCCGCTCCAGCCCTCACTCTGACCTTTTTCCCGAATTCCGCCATCCTGATAGCTATTGCAAAGTCCGCTTCATGGGAGAAGTAGCCCACCGCTCCGCCGTAAACTCCCCTCCTGGATCGCTCGATCCCATCTATGATCTCAATTGCCCTGATCTTCGGCGCTCCCGTGAGCGTACCTGCTGGAAAGCATGCTGAAATTGCGTCGAAGACGTCGCAGCCCTCCTTCAGTCTTCCCCTCACCTCGCTCTCGATGTGCATCACGTGGCTGTACTTCAGCACCTCCATGAACCTGACGACCTCCACACTCCCTGCCCTGCACACCTTTCTGACGTCATTTCTCGCCAGATCCACAAGCATCACGTGCTCTGCCCTTTCCTTCTCGTCCTCCAGAAGCTTCATCACGATTTCATCGTCCTCTTTCTCACTCTTCCCTCTCCTCGCGGTGCCGGCTATGGGGTTGACCTTCAGGTAGCCGTTTTCCACGCTCGCGAGGGTTTCCGGAGAGGAGCCCGCAAGCGCAACGTCAAACTCGAGGCAGAACATGTACGGGCTTGGGTTCAGCCTTCGCAGGTTCAGGTAGGCCTGAAAGGGGGACAGATCTGTGTCCACGACATACTCCCTCGAAATGACGACCTGAAAGACGTCTCCAGCAAAAATGTGCTCCTTCGCCCTAAGAACATCCTCGACAAACTCCTCCATGCCAGAATCCTGTCCCGCAATCTCCGACGTCCCATCCTCTGACTCGATCTCAGCCCTCTTCGCCCTCCTCACAGCCCTTTCAGCCCACTTAAGCTCCTCATCGCTATCGGCGAAGAAGTACAGCCTGTTTTCGAGGTGGTCGAAGGCGAAGAATGAGCTGTAATGACCGAAAACCGAACCCTTCTCCACCCTCTCACCAATGTGCTGAAGGACGCTGTCGTACGAGATGTAGCCAACGAATCCTCCGGAGAACCTCCTTCCCGACGCGCTCAGGCTGAAGCTCTTGAGGGCCCTGAATGGGTCTCTCTCCTTTGAGACGCGCGTTCCGTCCACCACCGTTCCCCTTTCACCAACCTCAACCACAAAGTCAGGGTTCGCGGAGATGTACGAGTAACGGGCCCTTCTGCTGTGCCTGTCAGCAGACTCGAGTATGAACGGATACTCCTCTTCTCTCAGGACGCTGTAGAGCCTGACCGGCTCTACTGGATCGAGCTGCCTGACACGCATGCTATTTCCTCCAGTTTTTTCAGGGCGCTTCCATCAAGGGTGCTCTCTGCCAGCTCTCTTGCCTCGGTGAAGTCGTAGCCGCAGAGGTAGAGTGCGAGAGCCGAGTTGAGCAGGATGAATTTCCTGTCTTCCTCCAGCCCTTTCCCGGAGAATACTGCTTTGACCCTCTCCACACTCTCCTCAGCAGAGAGGCATGGGACAAGTTTGCATCTCTTTACGCCAAAGTACTCGGGAGTTATGGTGTAGCTCTCCATCCTGTCACCGTCAATCTCCCACACGAGAGTTTTGCCCGACGGATTGACCTCATCGATGGGATAGCCATGCACAACCGCTGCCCTCTCAACGCCGAGCATGCTCAACGCTACGGCAATCTTCTCAGCAATCCTTTCATCACTCACACCAAGCAGAATCCTCCGCGGTCTCGCAGGGTTTGCGAGGGGGCCGAGGATGTTGAACACTGTCCTTATCCCCAGACTCTTTCTGACGGGCATCACCCTCGAAAGAGAGGGGTGGTAGAGGGGTGCGAAGAGGAACGTGAAGTTCGTTTTCTCGATCATTCGCCTCACCTCACCCGGATCGAGCACGATCCGCACTCCAGCCCTTTCGAGAAAGTCGGCTGAACCGCTTTTCGACGTCACGGATCTGTTTCCGTGCTTCGCAACCCTCGTGAACAGCGAGAGGATGATGGCCGTGGCCGTGCTCACGTTTATCGTCGCCATGCCGTCTCCACCCGTGCCAACGACGTCCATCACCTCGCCGAGGTTCAGCCGGACGGCCTGATCCACCATCGCCCTTGCGAATCCCGCTATCTCCTCAGCCCCGTACCCCCTCACCTCGAGGGCCGAGAGAAAGCCAGCGATTCTGTAGGGGTTCTCGTCGAAGAGGGAGGAAAATGCCCTGTAAGCCTCATCGAACGTCATCCTTTCTGAGGAGAGAACGTGCTCAAGCATCCCCACCACCCCTCACAAACTCCCTCACCTTTCCTTCCAGATCATCAGCTAACATGAAAGCCGTTCCAACAAGAACGGCGTCTGCATGCTTCAAAGCGCGGGCCAGGTGCTCAAGGCTGGAGATTCCGCTCTCGCTGACCTTCAAGGCCGGAGTTTTCAGCAGGGGAGCGATCGTCTCGGTGACCTCCACGCTCCCGTCGTCGAGCTCGAGCCTCGAGATGTCCCTGTTGTTTATCCCGATCAGCCTGGCACCGGTTTCGATTGCGATGCTCGCGTCATCTCTGGAGTGCACCTCGACGAGGGCCTCGATCCCGTGGTCGTGGCAAACGTCCACTAACTCCGCAGTTCTGTCGCCGAGAACTCTGGCTATAAGCAGCAGTGCCGAGCCGTCAGCCTCAGCCGTCCTCTCCACCTCATCAACACTCGTTACGAAGTCTTTCCTCAGAACGGGCAGGTCCGTGTTCCTGCAGATCTCCCTGAACGTCTCGAAGCTCCCCCTGAAGTGCTTCTCCTCCGTGATGTAGGATATCCCGGCCACATCGCACCTCTCATACGCTTTAAGGATGTCGAAAACGCTCCTTCCCCTCAGCATATCCCCGTGCCTCGGGGAGTGCACCTTGATCTCGGCTATCACCGCGTTGAGTCCCTCCTGTTTCCTAAGCTTAATCATTTTTGATAGGTATTTTCTCATTGTTTGGGAACAAACCCGAGAGGTTTATAAGCCTTTCCAGAATGACGGAAACGTAAGGTGCTGAAAAAAGTATAAAGGAGAGCAGCATTATTCAGAATATGAAGCCCGAAGTCGTCCTGAGGTTCAGCGGCGTTGAGGTGAGGCTCGTTCAGGGGGACATTACCAAGTACCCAGCTGAGGCGATCGTCAACGCGGCAAACAGGCACTTGGAGCACGGTGGTGGAGTGGCGTATGCCATAGCGAGGGCGTGTGCTGGGAATGCCGCTGAATACACGAGGATCAGCAAGGAGGCGATGAGGGAGCAGGTCGGCAGGGACTACATCGAGCACGGAGAGGTTGTTGTAACGCCAGCGATGAGGCTCGAGGAGAACGGGATAAGGTACGTCATCCACACAGTCGGGCCAATATGCAGGGGGAAGTGGGGGGAGAGCTACGAGGAGAAGCTCAGACTCGCGTTCCTTGGCCCGCTGAAAAAGGCCGAGGAGCTCGGATTGAAGAGCATAGCATTTCCGGCTGTGAGCGCTGGCATTTATGGATGCCCACTCGAGATGGTGGTCGAGACCTTTCTGAAGGTCGTGGAGGAGTTCTCAGAAGAGGCAAGGAACCTGAAGGTGGTTGCGCTGGTCATATACGACAGCGAGTCCCTCCAGAAGGCCAAGAGTGTGTTTGAGAAGCGCCTATAACCTCTTTTTCCTGACCCTCTTCGAGATCAGGTGGGCAAAAACGGCCGCGCCGAAGCCGTTGTCTATGTTGACGACCGCAACCCCCGATGAGCAGCTCTGGAGCATTGAGAATAGGGCTGTAAAGCCCTTCAGGCTTGTTCCGTAACCCACAGACGTTGGAACCGCAATGACAGGCAGGTCAACGAGACCTGCAACAACTGACGGCAGCGCACCCTCCATCCCTGCAACCACGATCACCGAGTCCACGTCCTCTTTCGAAAGCACCTCGAGTGGCTCTATGAGCCTGTGTATTCCTGCAACACCAACATCGTAGAACCTGAGCACCTCCATCCCGAGAAACTCTGCAGTTTCCTTCGCCTCCTCCGCCACGGGAATGTCCGACGTGCCGGCAGCGAAAATTGCAACCTTTCCTGACTCCTCCTCGAGCCTCATGTGCCTTGCCGTCCTCGCCCTCTCGTTGATAGCGAGCCCGAGCTCTGAGAGTGCTGTGGACTGCTCCGCAGTAACCCTTGTGAAGAGGACGGGCCTTTTTTCGGACACGCACTTTTTCGCTATCTCGACAACCTCGTCAACCGTTTTGAACTCCGCGAGCACGGCCTCTGGCTTTCCTGCCCTGAGGTGCCTCATGTGGTCGAGGTTAATGCCCTCAGCTAACCTCTCAAGAAAAATTTTGGATATTGTCTTTCCATCCAGCTTTTTAAGCAGCTCCTCAATTTCCTTCATCCATCTCCCTGTGGTACTCCTGAATGCTCTTTATCGTCATCCTCGCTCTTCTCATCGCCTCAATTCCCTTCACGGCCGCTATAGCTCCGCTGACTGTGGTTATGTAGGGCACACCGTAGTCCACCGCAGCCCTCCTTATCATGTAGCCCTCTGTCTTGCCCCTCTTCCCGCTGGGGGTGTTGATTATGAAGTCGATCTCCCTGTTGATTATCTTGTCTATCACGTTTGGCCTCCCCTGACTGACCTTCAGAACCACCTCAGCCTCAATCCCGTTGCTCCTCAGGAACTCAGCAGTCCCGTCAGTCGCGAGGATCCTGAACCCCATCTCGCTGAGCTTCTTTGCAACAGGCAGCACCTTCTCCCTGTCCTCCCTCCTGACGCTGATGAATACCGTGCCCTCCAATGGCAGCCTCATGCCGGCAGCCAACTGAGCCTTGTAGTAGGCGATGCCGAAGTCGTAGTCGATGCCCATGACCTCTCCCGTGCTCTTCATCTCCGGCCCGAGAACCGGATCAACCCCGGGGAGTTTTATGAACGGGAAGACGACCTCCTTCACGGCCACATGCTTCGGAAATATCCTCTCCCTGACACCAAGCTCCCTGAGCTTTTTTCCGAGCATAAGCTTCGCTGCAATTTTTGCAAGGGGTATGCCCGTTACCTTACTCACGAACGGAACGGTTCTGCTCGCTCTCGGGTTTGCCTCGAGTATGTAAACCGTGTCCCCCTTAACCGCATACTGGATGTTTATCAGCCCCACAACTTTCAGCTCGAGGGCGAGCCTCCTCGTGTAGTCTATGATCCTGTTGATGATCTCCGGCGGGATCGTCTGGGGTGGCAGGACGCATGCCGAATCGCCGCTGTGAACTCCTGCCTCCTCGATGTGCTCCATTATCCCGCCTATCACCACTTCTTCCCCATCGCAGAGAGCGTCAACCTCCACCTCGACCGCATCCTCTAAGAAGCGGTCTATCAGGATCGGCTTCTCAGGGCTTACCTCTATCGCCTCCTCTATGTACCTCTCGAGCGTCTCCTCATCATAGATGATCTCCATCGCCCTTCCGCCAAGGACGTAGCTGGGCCTTACAAGCACGGGGTACCCAATCCTCCTCGCTATCTCCTTAGCCTCCTCTATGCTGAACGCTATGCCGTTCTCCGGCTGGGGAATGCCGAGCTTCCTGCATATCTCCGCGAACTTCTCCCTGTCTTCTGCAAGATCAATGGAGTCCACAGATGTGCCGAGGATTCTCGCCCCGCTCTCCTCAAGCTGCCTCGCTATGTTCAGTGGGGTCTGACCTCCAAACTGGACGAACACACCCTCGGGCTGCTCGTTCTCGTAGATGTCCATAACGTCCTCATGGGTTATAGGCTCAAAGTAAAGCCTGTCCGAGGTGTCGTAGTCGGTTGAGACCGTCTCTGGATTGTTGTTCACCATTATGGTCTCATATCCCTCTTCCTTCGCGCTCAGGACTGCATGCACACAGCAGTAGTCGAACTCGATTCCCTGTCCTATCCTGTTGGGCCCGCTGCCGAGAATCATCACCTTCTTCCTGTCAGTCCTCACAGCATCGTTCTCAAGCTCGTAGCTCGAGTAGTAGTATGGCGTTTTGGCCTCAAATTCGGCAGCGCATGTATCAACCATCTTGAACGTCGAGACAAGCCCGGCTCTCTTCCTCGCTCTTCTGACATCCCTCTCGCTCACCCCGAATATCCTGGCAATCTGGTAGTCACTGAAGCCGTACTGCTTGGCCTTTTTGAGAACCTCAATGGGCAGGTCTTCGATCGTGTGGGTTTTCGCGTACTCTCTCAGCTCCCTCTCGATGCCAACGATGTTGGCTATCTTCTCTATGAACCATGGGTCGATCTTGGTGAGCTCGGCAACCTCCCTCACCGAGAACCCGCTCTCGAGGGCATACTTTATGTAGAAGATCCTCTGGTGGTTGGGGGTTATGAGCTTCTGGATTATCTCGTCCCTTCCCGGCTTCTTATCCTTCCCGTCGGCTCCAAGCCCGAACCTGCCGATTTCGAGGCTCCTTATCGCCTTCTGCAGCGCCTCCTCGAATGTCCTGCCTATCGCCATTACCTCCCCAACGCTCTTCATCTGCGTGCCGAGAGTTTTGTCCGCAGTGGGGAACTTGTCGAAAGCGAACCTCGGAATCTTGACGACCACGTAGTCTATCGTGGGCTCGAAGCTTGCAGGTGTCTCTTTGGTTATGTCGTTCGGAATCTCGTCGAGCGTGTAGCCTACAGCAAGCTTCGCGGCAATCTTTGCTATCGGGAATCCCGTTGCCTTCGACGCCAGTGCAGAGCTCCTGCTCACCCTTGGGTTCATCTCTATGGCAAGAATTCTGCCATTCTCAGGATGAACGGCAAACTGGATGTTGCTCCCGCCCGTCTCAACCCCGATCTCCCTGATTATCTTTATCGCGTAGTCCCTCAGCTGCTGGTACTCCTGATCTGTGAGGGTTTGGGCTGGGGCGACGGTTATGCTGTCTCCGGTGTGCACGCCCATCGGGTCGAAGTTCTCGATGGAGCAGATTATCACCACGTTGTCGGCCTTGTCCCTCATCACCTCAAGCTCGAACTCCTTCCAGCCGATCACGCTCTCCTCGATGAGCACCTGATTTATCAGGGACATCTCTATGCCCTTCTTCGCAATCTCCATCAGCTCCTCTCTGTTGTAGGCTATCCCCCCTCCCGTTCCTCCGAGGGTGAAGGCTGGCCTGACAACCACTGGGTAACCAAGCTCGTCTGCAATGTCTAAAGCTTCTCTGACGCTGTTGGCAATCTCGCTCCTCGGTACCTCAATCCCGACGTTCTCCATCGCCTTTCTGAAAAGGTCTCTGTCCTCCGCCTTCTTTATCGCCTCGATGTTCGCACCAATGAGCTTGACCCCGTATTTGTCGAGAACTCCCATCTCGTGCAGCTCAACGGCCACATTCAGCCCGGTCTGACCGCCAAGTGTTGGGAGAAGAGCGTCAGGCCTCTCCCTTTCGATTATCCTCGCAACCACATCAGCGGTTATGGGCTCGATGTATGTCTTGTCGGCCATCTCAGGGTCTGTCATGATGGTTGCCGGGTTGGAGTTGACGAGGACGACCTCATAACCCTCCTCCCTCAGGGCCTTGCAGGCCTGACTTCCGGAATAATCGAATTCGGCAGCCTGCCCTATGACTATCGGGCCGCTTCCTATGACCATGATCTTCTTTATGTCTTCTCTCTTCGGCATCGCATCACCCTAATACTCCTCAAGCATCCTCACAAACTCGTCGAAGAAGAAGTAGGTGTCGTGGGGGCCGGGGCCAGCCTCAGGATGGTACTGCACGCTTATCAGCGGAATATCCCTGTGCCTTATTCCCTCAACAGTCCTGTCGTTGAGGTTTATCTGCGTGACCTCCATGTCCTTGGGCAGGGTCTTCTCGTCCACCGCAAACCCGTGATTCTGGCTTGAGATGAAAACTCTGCCTGTCTCGAAGTCCTTCACGGGCTGGTTAGCGCCGTGATGGCCGAACTTCAGCTTGAACGTCTTGGCGTTGAATGCCCTCGCAACGAGCTGGTGGCCGAGACATATGCCAGCCATCGGCAGCTTTCCAGCCAGCCTCCTTATCGTCTCGACACTCTCACTCACCCTCGCGGGGTCTCCGGGACCGTTTGAGATGAAAACCCCGTCGTAATCCTCCTCAAGAATCTTCTCGGCGGGATAGGTGTATGGGACCAGCGTGACGCTCACCCCTCTAAGCAGAAGCTGTCTGACTATGCTCATCTTTATCCCGTGGTCTATCAGAACAACCTCGAACCTCGGCTTTTTCGCCTCGATCCTCCTCGGCTCTTTAACACACACCTTGTCAACGAGGTCGAGCTCGGTTATCGAGGGCTGGTTTCTTGCCCTCTCCACGAGCCTTTCTTTATCAACATCGTCTCCAACAGCTATGACAGCCTTCATCGCCCCGTAGATTCTCGTTTTCTTGGTTATCATCCTCGTGTCCACGCCCTCTATCCCCGGCACGTCGTACTCCTTCAGCAGCTCATCGACGCTCATCTCGCTCCTCCAGTTGCTCGGGTGCCTGCACAGCTCTTTCACAACAAAGCCCTCCACCTTAACCCCGTCGCTCTCGAAATCCTCCCTGCAAACCCCGTAGTTGCCTATGAGCGGGTAGGTCATCATCAGAATCTGCCCCTTGTAGCTTGGATCTGTCAGTGCTTCAACGTACCCCGTCATCGCGGTGTTGAAGACCAGCTCTCCCTCCGCATCCCTCTCAGCTCCAAAGGCAACGCCCTCTACCACGGTTCCATCCTCAAGAGCGAGGTAAGCCTTAACCATCGTACACCTCCATAAACTCGGAAATCTTCCTCATCACGTCCTTCATGGGAGGGGTGTCGAAGAATTTTCGGCCAACAATCTCGTTGCATGCGGACATGTACATCTCCTCAACCGCTTTCTTCAGCTCCTCGGGAAGTCTCGGTGGTTTCCCTACAATTTTTCTCCACTCCTCCTCCCCTTTGCTCTTCTCGATTCTTCTGTACCAGTCAGTGTTCCTGTAGTACCTCCTCAGCACCTCCTTGCTCATCTCGATGCCGTTGAAGCTGAACCTGCACTCGTCTGGCGTGCCGAGAGCATCGACAAGCATCAGCTCGCGATTTTCGTCAAAAGCAACCTCTATCTTTCCGTCCTCGTTCTCAATTCCTGCCTTCTCAGTCTCTCTGGTGATGATCTCGTCAACCTTAAGCGTTAGCTTTACAAGCGCCTCAAACTCCTCCTCGCTCATGCCGGAGATTCTCCTCGCCTCCTCCCTGCTCAGGTACCTGTCCACATCTTCAAGCTTTGTCGAGAAGTCCACAATCGGTCTTTCCATCCTCTGACCCGGCTCGGGCATCCTCTCAAGTCCAAGATCCTTCAGGGAGATCTCTCCCCTCTTCAGCCTCCTGAAGACGCTGCTCCCTTCAGGCAGAGAGTTCCTGTAGATGATCTCAAGCGGGATCAGGAAGTTGCCTTTCAGGCTCTGGAAGATCGAGTAGTCGTAGCCATCTCCTCTCCTCTCAGGCCTGTGAACGTGGACGAGCTTCACCTCCATCACGTTTGTGGGCTCGCTAAGCTCGTCCAGCCTCTTAGCCTTCCCCTCCTCAACAACGCCAATGTAGTGCGTGGCGATTCCCTCCTTCTCGAGAAGCTCGAAGAAGTGTGCTGACAGCAAACACAGAGCCTTGCCCTTGTTCTCCAGCAGGTCTGGCATCTCGCCGTAGTCGAAGACGGAATAGCGATCGGAGAAGTGAAATCTTCCGATGCCGGGCCTCTCTGACGGCGGCTTCAAAATTTCGAGATCTTTAACGCTCCCCATCTGGGATCACCGCTTGGTGGATTAGATTATAAACTTTTTGCCTCCTCGTCTGCCCTGTAGATCTCCTCCTTCTTGGCCCTCTGGTACTCCATGATCCTCTTCCTGACCTCTTCGCTCTTGACTGCGAATATCTTCGCCACGGCCAAAGCGGCATTTTCGGCGTAGAGAACGAGCATTGGCGACACACCCGAGGGCATGTTTATGCTTGAAAGCACATCCATCCCGGCGAACTTCTCGCTTATGGGTGGAGAGGCGATCACAGGCCTCGTTGTGTTTGCATCAACAAAACCGCTCAGAGCGTTGCTCCTTCCGGCTATCGTGACGAAGACCACGTCCTCATTCTCGTACTCGTCAATTATCTCGAGAGCCTTTGCAGGGGTTTTGTGGGCCGAGGCTATCCTGAGCACGGCATCAATTCCAAAGAACCTCAGCTTTTCTGCCACCTTCTTACCATAATCCAGATCGCTCTTTGAGCCCATCAAGATTACGGCCTTCATCTATTCACCTCCATCTCCTCAACAACCCTATCATACGCCTCAAGCAGGTCTTTCAGGGACTTCAGCTTGACGAAGTAGTACTTCTCGGGGTGCTTCTGCTCGAAGTCGAGGATTCCGAGGTCGTACATGAGCTTGAGGTGCCTTGAAGCCGAGTACTCCGAGATTCCCACCCTCTCCGCGACCTCGTGAACGCTGAGCCTGCCGGCGCTGATTATCTCCCTCAGGATCTTCCTCCTGACCCTCGCCCTCAGAGCCCTTGCAAGCTTCTCGTCCGGCATCAGAACCACCCCAGCCTCTTCAGCCTGTGGTATATCTTCCACGACTCGCTCGTCTTTGCCTCTATGAGCCCCTCCACACTCTCGCTCTCGATGTAGGCCATGACAGCTGAAACCGCAACCGGCACGATATTCTCCTCGAACTCGCACTCGTAGTGATCCCTCGTGAATATCTCGTCCAGCCTCGTCTTGAGGTGCCTGATGCTCTTGAGGGACTGCAGAACCCTCTCGGGTATGTTCCTCTCGTCAACAAACTTCGTGTGCGTGTTACCCCTAACAAACTCCTCATCCTCGAGGACGACCATGTGGAAGGGGATGTTTGTCTCGACACCCTCAATTATGTACTCGTACAGCGCCCTCCTCATCCTCGCAATCGCCTCAATCCTCGTTCTGCCCCAGACTACCAGCTTGGAGATCATTGAGTCGTAGTACGGCGGGATCTCGTACCCCATGTGCACTCCGCTGTCAACCCTCACTCCAGGCCCGCCAGGGGAGCGGTACCTGACTATCTTCCCGCTCCTCGGCAGGAAGCTTATCGGATCCTCAGCGTTTATCCTCGCCTCTATGGCATGCCCCCTGATCGTCACGTCCTCCTGATCGAAGCTTATCCCGTCACCATAAGCTATCCTGAGCTGCTCCTTCACGATGTCCACTCCCGTGACCATCTCGGTCACGGTGTGCTCGACCTGAAGCCTCGTGTTCATCTCGAGGAAGTAAAGCTCCCCGTCCTGATAGAGAAACTCCATCGTTCCTGCGTTTCTGTAGCCTATGTGCCTTGCACCCTTAACCGCAATCTTCCCGAACCTCTCCCTCACCTCCTCGTCGAAAGCTGGAGATGGTGCCTCTTCAATTAGCTTCTGGTGCCTCCTCTGGATGCTGCACTCCCTCTCGCCGAGGTGGATGACCTTCCTGTCGTCGGCGAGTATCTGAAACTCTATGTGCCTCGGCTTGGGCAGGTACTTCTCAACGTAAACAGAGGAGTCCCTGAAGTACTTCTCTCCGAGCTTCCTGCTCTTCTCAAACGCCTTCCTGACCTCCTCGGCGTTGTTGGCGATGGTTATCCCAATCCCACCCCCACCTCCGCTGGCCTTTATCGCCACAGGGTAGCCAATCTTCTCCGCGAACTCAACGGCCTCATCCGCAGTTCTGAGCTCCTCGCTCCCCGGAACCACCGGCACTCCTGCCTCCCTCATCAGCCTCCTCGCGTTAATCTTGGAGCCCATTGCCGAGATCACATCAGGTGAGGGACCTATGAAGACGATTCCCTCCTCCTCACACCTCTTTGCAAACTCGGGGTTCTCCGCAAGGAACCCGTAGCCGGGGTGTATGGCCTCAGCCCCGCTCTTCTTCGCGACCTCAAGAATCACGTCCATGTTCAGATAGCTCTTTGCCGGCTCGGGATCGCCTATGCAGTAACACTCGTCAGCGTAAACACGGTGAAAGGCACGCTTGTCGGCGAGAGAATAGACAGCCACGGTTTTTATCCCCAGCTCCTTGCAGGCACGCATAACTCTTACCGCAATCTCGCCACGATTGGCAACCAGAATCTTGCGGAACATTGCATCCCTGCACAATTCCGCAACTTAAATAGATTTTCCTAATTGAAGTTTCCGAAAACGGGAAAGCGGGCTAAAATATCAGTCTCTGAACCGGAATCACCAGTATGTCTCTCGCTCCAGCCATCTTCAGCCTCTCAACGACCTCGAACAGGTGGCTTTCGTGGATCACAACATGGACTGCAAGCATTCCGTTGGACTCGACCTTCATGACGGTCGGCCCCTTCAGTCCCGGGGCGACGCTCTTCACGTCCTCAAGCCTGTCCTCCGGGACGTTCATCATCAGGTAGACCATCCCCCTCGCGTTCAGAACGCTCTCAAGGGCGGTCTTGAGAGCCTGCACGTTGAAATCATCCACCACCTTCCTGTTGGCGATCAGCACAGCCTGCGTTTCCATGATCTCTGCGATTACCTCAAGGCCGTTCAGCCTGAGGGTGGTTCCTGTGGACATCAGGTCAACTATCGCGTCGGCTATACCTATGGACGGGGCTATTTCGCACGCTCCACTTACCTCCACGATCTCAACGTCAATTCCAAGCCCAGAGAAGAAGTCCTGAGTGATCTTCCTGAACTCCGTGGCCACAGCTCTTCCTTCAAGATCCTCAACCTTCCTTATCTCCGAGCCCGATGGTGCGGCGACGACTATCTTTGCCTTCCCGAAGTCGAGCTTCAGGAGTGTCTCAACGCTCACCCCAGCCTCATAAACCATGTCCAGCCCGGTTATTCCCACCTGGGCTGCTCCTTTGTAAACGTACTCCGGGATGTCCCGGGCCCTCGCGAAGAGGACCGCGATATCTTCTCTGTTGGTCGAGGCTATCAGCCTCCTCCCCTCGCTCTCCACCTTGATCCCGGCAGACCTCAGCAGCTCTAAGGAGGGCTCTGCCAGCCGGCCCTTGTTCGGCAAGGCGATAATCATCACCCCAGCTTGTCAACGAGTTTTAAAAGTTTTTCAGCCCAACATCCGAAACAGATTTTTAGCTATCTGGAGAATGAGAGAACATGAAGGTCAGCGACGCACCGCGGACGGCAACGTCGATAATCGTCAGAAGCTCGGCGAGCGCGAGGATAACCCAGTCCAAGAACCCTTTTCTCGAGCTAATGAGGAGGATATTCAGGAAGGAGGAGGTGGCGATAAAAGCGATGAAGTTCATAACTCTCATCGAGGAGAGGCAGAAGGCTGGAAGACCGCTTAGGGTTGATGAGTGGGAGGAGACTATGAAGATGCTCGAGATGAACCGCTCATCGTTCTACTCAATGAGAAACAAGCTCCTGGGAGCGGGAATGATATCCATAAGAGGTGGAGAATACAGACTTTCCGGCATGTTCAGCAGAGACCTCGTTGACATGGCCAGATGGTGGTGGACTGTCGTGCTGGGAAACGACCCCGACTCGCTTTAGTGCTTCATGGCATAGTCAACTGCCTCAAAACCGCACTTTCTGCACTTTCTGGATACCTTGGTTACCTCGTTGCTGTCCTCTTCTACCGAGAGTTCGTGGCCACAGATGGGACATTTGTTCATGATTAATTATTTACCAACCCCATTTAAAAATTTTTCTAAAAATAATACTTCGGCTTTTATAATACCAGATCACAAAGCTTATATATTGCAAGTGTGTCTCAGAGTAACACAGTGTCAAGGTGATGGGAATGCTGGGCATGGGTGACGTCTGGACAGCGGCAGGATACCTGCTGACGGTGCTTGTTGTGGTGGGTGGAGTGCTCTACGGAATCCTGAAGAGGTGATGGGATGGATCTGCTGCTTGTAGCAATAATAGTGGTAGCATATTTACTCGTCACGGGCTACTTCGGCTACTACGGCTTCAGAACTACCAAGGACTCGGAAGACTACTTGGTGGCGGGCAGGAGGATACACCCGGTGATTATGGCCCTGTCATACGGGGCGGCCTTCATCTCGACCTCCGCGATAGTCGGGTTCGGAGGGGTGGCGAGCATTTTCGGCTTCTCCCTCCTCTGGCTCACGTTCCTGAACATCCTCGTGGGCATAATCATCGCATACGCGGTGGTCGGCAAGAGGGTCAGGAAGAAGGGGCTTGAGGTCAACGCTCTGACGTTTCCAGAGCTCATGGGCAAGATGTACAACTCCAGATTCATTCAGGTGTTCTCAGGGCTTATAGTCTTTCTCTTCATGCCCCTTTACGCAGGAGTGGTGCTCATAGGGGCTGCGAGGTTCATTGAGGTGTCGCTGAACATAGACTACAACATCGCGCTATTCATAATGGCGCTGATCATAGCGATGTACGTCGTCTATGGCGGCCTTATTGCAGTCGTTTACACCGATGCTTTTCAGGGAACCATAATGCTCGCGAGCATGGTGGTTCTCCTCGCAATGACGTACTCGTGGTTCGGAGGGATAGTTCAGGCCCATGAAGCCCTCACATCCCTAAACCCAGTTGCGATAAAGATATTCGCCCAGAAAATACCCGGGTACACGGGATGGACAAACTTCCCTGAGCTCGGGAGTGCTGCGTGGTGGACTCTCGTCTCTTCGCTCATACTCGGAGTCGGCATCGGTGTCCTCGCCCAGCCGCAGCTTGCGGTGAGGTTCATGACTGTAGCAAGCGACAGGGATCTGGACAAGGCCGTCCCGATCGGGAGCATATTCATCTTCTTCACTGTAGGAACGGCATTCATAGTCGGTGCGCTGAGCAACGCGTACTTCATGGAGACTGTGGGCAAGCCGTCAATCGCTGTTGCAGGAGGAAACGTGGACAAGGTCATACCCGCATACATAAGCTCGTTCATGCCAGACTGGTTCGTTGCTGTGTTCCTCGTCACGCTGCTCGCAGCGGCAATGTCCACGCTGAGCAGCCAGTTCCACACAATCGGCAGCGCCCTCGGCAGAGATGTGTTTCAGGCGGGATTTCTTAAGGGGAAGTACGACGAGAGGACGGTGCTGATAACCAGAATGGCCATAGCGGTGGGAATACTCTTCAGTATCTTCCTCGCGTACATCCTCCCGCCAGGAGTCATCGCCAGGGGAACTGCGATGTTCTTCGCCCTCTGCGCCTCATCCTTCCTCCCCGCATACCTCGGAGGGTTGTACTGGAGCAGGGCAAGCTCGGCAGGGGCAAAGGCGAGCATAGTCGTTGGCTTCGCAACGTCAATGATCTACATAACGTTCTTCCACATAAAGGAGTCCTCTGCTCTCGGAATTGCGAGAATGCTATTCGGAAAGGACGCGCTTGCAGGATTCCCGTGGACGGTTATTGACCCCATGGTGATTGCTTTACCGCTGGCAACGCTGACGTTCGTGGTGGTGAGTTTGCTCAGCAGGGAGAGCCCTTCAGGTAGTTGAACTCCGCCTTTTCAATTTTTACACTGAGAAACTCTCCTATTTTTCCAGATTCGACGATGACCGGCCTGTAAGAGTCCGTTCTTGAGAGGAGCGTACCGTTCTTTCCGGCTTTTGTCACGAGCACCCTCGCGCTTTTTCCAACAAACTTCAGGTTGTTCTCAAGCCCGATCCTTCTCGTGAGCTCTGTGAGCTTCCTGCTCCTCTCCTTCTTTATCCAGTCAGGCATGTCCCTCAGCCTGTATGCGGGTGTGCCCTTTCTCGGAGAGAACCGGGTTATGTTGACTATGTCCGGCCTCATCCTCTCGATCAGCTCGTAGCTCATCCAGAACGACTCCTCAGTCTCAGTCGGAAATCCGACGATGATGTCCGTCGAAACCACGACGTCATCGAAGCTCCTCCTGAACTCCTCGACAACATGCTCGTAGTCCTCCACGGTGTGTCCCCTCCTCATGTCCTCCAGAACCCTGTTGTCTCCGCTCTGAACCGGGATGTGCAGGAACTTGTAGATCTTCTCACTGCTGAACGCGTTTATCAGATCGTCAAGGATCGCCACTGCGTGCTGCGGGTTCATCATGCCCACCCTGACCCTGAAGTCCCCTTCTATCCCTGCTATCCTCTCAAGCAGATCGGCGAGATTCTCTCCCCTATCAAGGCCGTAAGCTCCCGTGTCCTGAGACGTGAGCTGTATCTCCCTGTATCCAGCCTTCACCGCAACCTCAACCTCTCTAACAATGCTCTCAACCGAGAAGCTCCTCAGCCTCCCCCTCGCGATTTTTGTAGCACAGTAGCTGCAGCTTCCGAGACAGCCCTCAGATATCGACACGATCGCTATGGCGTTCTCGTTAAGCCTCCTCTTGTACATACACAGCTCGGATTTGTCAACCGACGTTACCTCCAGAATCTCAACCCTCTCTCCCCTCGCAACCCCCTCAACCGCCTCATCTATCCTGTGCACGTTGTCGGGGCTGACGAGCGCGTCACAGACTTCTCTGAGGTTTTTCCTCGAAATTCTCGACAAACAACCAGTGGCAATCACCTTCTTGCCGCTGCCCTTAAGCTCCCGGATCCTCCTGACTATTTTCCTCTCAGTGAAGTCTATGACCCCGCACGTGTTGACGACCACTATCTCCGCATCATCAGGGCTCCCGACGACATCGTGCCTCTGGGAGAGAATGCCCCTCATTATGTCCGTGTCAGCCTGATTCGTCGTGCAGCCGTACGTCTCAATGTAAACCCGCATTCCACATGCCATGGCCCTTTCTGAATATTAACCTTAACCCTCGGGATAGTTTTAAATAATTAATCGCCAAGAATTTAGCATGGCGCTGGGTGTGGAAGGACGGAACATTACCGAGATAAGGCCAGAGGAGATAAACAGGGTCTGGCTGAAGTTCTATGACGAGTGGGTTCGCGATTCTCTCGAATATCCAGAGGTGCCGCTTTACGCTCTTCTGGAGAATACGGCTAAGGAGAAACCTGATGCCACCGCAGTTGTATTCTTCGGCAAGGAAATCACGTTCAGGGAGCTTGATGAAGCATCAAACAGGCTCGCAGCCTTCCTGAAGGAGCTCGGGGTGAAGAAGGGAGACGGGGTGATGCTCGCCCTGCCCAACATCCCCCACTACATCATCTCCTACTACGCGGTGCTGAAGGCTGGAGGCAAGGTGGTTCAGGCCAACCCGATCTACACTGAAAGAGAATTGAGGCACATAGCGGACAACAGCGAGGCGAGAATTGCCATAATCTTCGAGCCCGTTTACAAGAACATTCAGGGGCTCATGAAAGAGGGGAGGATTGACCACATCATCGTCTGCAGGGTGGAGGAGTACCTGTCCTTCCCGCTGAACTTCCTGTACAGGTTCAAGAAGGAGAAGGTGAGCATTCCGAAGGAGAAGGGCATATACGAGTGGAGGGAGGCGCTCAGCAGGGAGGAGCTGAAGGAAAGAGAGGAGATAAACCCGAAGGAGGATGTTGCTGTGTTCCAGTACACCGGCGGAACCACAGGACTGCCAAAGGCCGCGATGCTCACCCACTACAACCTCGTAGCGAACGTTTACCAGACCGTGGAGTGGATACCCGGGAGGGGTAAAGGGGACGTGTTCCTCGGAGTTCTGCCATACTTCCACGTGTTCGGCATGACGACGAGCATGAACGCCCCTATCGCCGTTGGTGGGAAGATAATCCTCCTGCCAGACCCGAGAGACATCAAGAGGATAATTCAGGCCATAGACAAGTACAAGGTGACAATATTCTGCGGAGTTCCAACGCTGTTCAACGCGATACTCAACCACCCGGATCTGAAGAAGCACGACCTCACATCCCTGAAGGCGTGCATAAGCGGGGCTGCTCCGCTGCCAATAGAGCTGAAAAGGGCCTTCGAGAAGGAGACAGGGGCCAAGCTCATTGAGGGCTATGGCCTGAGCGAGACCTCACCCGTCACGCACGGAAACCCCTTCTACGGGCTCAACAAGGAGGGCAGCATAGGAATCCCCTTCCCGGACACCTATTCAGTCGTCATAGACGAGGAGGGCAAGATCCTCCCGGTTGGAGAAGTGGGAGAGCTTGCAATTTACGGCCCGCAGGTGATGAAGGGGTACTACAAGATGGAGGAGGAGACGAAGAAGACACTCGTGAACGGGTGGCTTCTCACAGGAGACATGGCGAAGATGGATGAGGATGGGTACTTCTACATAGTGGACAGGAAGAAGGATGTGATAATTGCGGGTGGGTACAACATCTATCCGAGGGAGGTTGAGGAGGTTCTGTATGAGCATCCTGCTGTGCTGGAGTGCGCGGTGATTGGTGTCCCTGACAAGTACAGAGGGGAGACGGTCAAGGCGTTCATCGTGCTGAAGGAGGAGTATAAAGGCAAGGTGGACGAGAAGGAGATCGAGAAGTTCTGCAGGGAGAGGCTTGCTGCCTACAAGGTGCCGAGGCTGATAGAGTTTGTGGATGAGCTGCCCAAATCTGCTGTGGGGAAGATACTGAGGAGGGTGCTGAGGGAGAAGGAGATGAAGAAGACTGAATGACGACTTAATTTTTTATTCAAATTTTGTTCTGTTCTCTACTCTCCCTGCTCAAACCTGACCCTCAGCTTGGCTATCTCCTCCTTGATCTCGGCCTTGATACCCATGCCCTCGAAAACGCCCTCGAGGAACTCCCTCACGAACTCCTTGACCTCGTCATTCCAGAGGACGAGGGTGTACTCCCCGCTCTTGACGTTGAGCCTGAAGAAGTTGCAGGCCTCCAATCTCCGCAGTATGAACTCCGCGTCCCTCCCCTCGAACTCCTCGGCGTGCGACTTGGGATCCTCTCATGAACCTCCCAGAACCTCTCCTTTTCTGGGTGAGTGTTCATGAACCTGAGAAACGCGACCCAGTGGTCTATGTCGAGGATCACGTGCTCACCCTCGGAGAGCATCTCGACGTAGGTCTTTATCCTGAACGGATCCTGATTTTCGAGGAACCTGAACCTGCTGTAGAACCTTAGGAGCTCCCTGAACATCTCGCTGACGCTTGTGAACGATCCCCTCAGCTCGGTGAATATCCTGTTGGTCTCCTCGTCGAGGGCGATTGAGATCCGGGGAGGGTTCTTCATGCACCCTGCTCGCAGAAATAATTTAAAAAATTTTTGATCAAACCGGAAAACTTCTAAAAATCGTTAATGCAAAACGGGATTTTTTCGAAAAACTCAATAGCAAATTAAGATAGCTGAAGTCCAGCCCGACTTCACTAAATTTTCTTTAGAATTTTTTCAGTATTTTTCAAGTTTTATGAACTTTTCAGAAAAGTTACTAAACAAGTTTAAATACCACACCTCCTTGCTGCATCCATGGAAGCTGGAGATGTTGCGTGGATACTCGCATCAACGGCACTCGTAATGCTGATGATCCCGGGAGTGGGGTTCTTCTACGCCGGAATGGTCAGGAAGAAGAACGTCATTTCGATGATCACGCTGAGCATCGTCTCCGCGATAATTGTCGGAGCGTTGTGGACAGTGTACGGCTACTCACTGGCGTTCTCGGGAGACGTTGGAGGGTTCGTAGGAGATTTGAGCAAGGCCTTCCTGAGCGGGGTCAGCATTGGGGGCGACGGCATTCCAGAGATGCTCTTCATGATCTACCAGATGATGTTCGCAGCGGTAACGCTCGCCATAATAACGTCAGCGATCGCGGAGAGAATGAGGTTCTCTGCATTCCTGATCTTCGGCGTGCTCTGGGTGACGCTGGTCTACATACCCTTCGCCCACTGGCTCTGGGGAGGTGGGTGGCTGGCAAAGCTCGGAGCGCTGGACTTTGCAGGAGGGATTGTTGTCCACGTGAGCTCCGGGTTCGGGGCGCTTGCCCTCGCATTCGTGCTCGGCAAGAGGTATGGGTATGGAGAGCACCCAATTGAGCCCCACAACATTCCGCTGACGCTCATAGGCGGAGCGATGCTGTGGTTCGGCTGGTTCGGGTTCAATGGTGGTAGTGCGCTTGCGGCAAACGAGATTGCAGTGAATGCCATAACCGTCACATTCGTGGCCTCAAGCTTTGCCGGGCTCACGTGGATGGCGATCAGCTGGCTGAAGGGCAAGCCGGGAAGCCTTGGAGTGATAACTGGAGTGATTGCCGGTCTTGCTACGATAACGCCAGCAGCGGGCTTCGTTGACGTCCGCGCTGCCATAGTCATCGGCATCATTGCAGGAGCCCTCTGCTTCACCGCGCTCGAGTTCAGAATCAGGAAGGGAATCGACGAGTCGCTCGACGCGTGGGCAGTTCACGGAGTTGGCGGTGCCTTCGGAAGCTTGGCGATTGGTCTCTTCGCCAACCCGTCCATTGGGGGCTATGCGGGCCTGCTCTACGGAAACCCGTCGCTGCTTACCATCCAGCTGATTGCAGTAGCCGTGACAATAGCGTACTCATTCGCCGTGACGTTCGCGATAGCGAAGGTCGTTGATGCCGTGACGCCTCTGAGGGTCAGCCTCGAGGAGGAGTACGTTGGACTCGACATACCCCAGCACGGAGAGGTGGGGTACGCATGAAGATGGTCGTCGCGATAATAAGGCCTGAGAAGTTTGAGGCAGTGGAAGATGCGCTGGCTGAGAAGGGCTACGTGGGCATGACGGTCACGGAGGTAAAGGGAAGGGGGGAGCAGAAGGGCATACAGCTCCAGTACAGGGGCAGCACGATTGAGGTGGATCTGCTCCACAAGATAAAGCTGGAGATAGTCGTGGATGACGAGGACGTTGACGAGGTCGTGGAGATAATCTGCAGGAACGCGAGAACCGGGAGGTTCGGGGACGGCAGGATATTCGTCGTGCCCGTGGAGAAGTCTGTGAGGATCAGGACGGGAGAGGTTCTGAGGTCTGCGAACGGAAAGTAGCCCATTTTTAACTATTTTTCATTATGATTCGGCGATCATGCCATCTGAATCGTGTTCAAAAAAGTTTATATTAAGCCAGATTCAGCAGAATCCGATGAAAGTCCTCGTGGCCAGCAGTATCGCCAGAGAGGCGATTGACAGAATGCGAAAAGAGGGCCTCGTGGTGGACGAGAGGCCCGGAATAAGTGAGGAGGAGCTTGAGGAGATAATCGAGAACTACGACGCCCTCATAGTGAGGAGCTCTCCGAAGGTCACCGCGAGGGTCATAGAGAGGGGCAGGAGGCTCAAGATCATCGGCAGGGCTGGAGTTGGTGTAGACAACATTGACGTGAACGCGGCAACGCAGAAGGGAATTATTGTCGTTAACGCTCCCGGAGGTAACACGGTCTCGACGGCTGAGCTTGCCATAGGCCTCATTCTCGCAGCGGCGAGGAAGATCCCCCAGGCCGACAGGAGCGTTAAGGAGGGCAAGTGGGAGAGGAAGAAGTTCGTTGGAGTGGAGCTCAGGGGGAAGACCATAGGCGTAATCGGTTTGGGAAGGATAGGCTACGAGGTCGCCAAGAGGGCGAAGGCTTTTGACATGAACGTTATTGCCTACGACCCATACATAAGCGAGAGCAAGGCTAAAGAGCTCGGAGTGAAGCTCGTGAGCTTCGACGAGCTCATAGAGAACGCTGACATAATAACCGTTCACGTTCCCAAAACCAAGGAGACCGAGAACCTGATAGGCGAGAGAGAGTTCGAGAGGATGAAGGATGGAGTAATAGTCATCAACTGCGCGAGGGGAGGGATAATTAACGAGGACGCGCTTATCAGGGCGATAAAGAGCGGAAAGGTGTATGCCGCTGGGGTTGACGTTTACTCGACCGAGCCCCCAGACCCGAACAGCGAACTCCTCAAGCTGGAGAACGTCGTCACCACCCCCCACATAGGTGCGTCGACAAAGGAGGCCCAGACCAACGTGGGTTTGATAATCGCAGAGGACATAATAAACCTATTCCACGGGTATCCGGTCAGAAACGCGGTCAACCTCCCATCCCTCAGCGCTGAGGAGTTCGAATACCTGATGCCCTACCTGAAGCTGGCCGAGAAGATGGGGAAGATTGCCGCCGCAAGGCTCGGAGGGAACTTCGAGAAGGTCAAGGTCACCTACAGGGGCAAGCTTGCCGAGAGAGACACATCCTACCTCTCAAGGGCTCTGCTGAAGGGCCTGCTTGAGTACATACTCGGGCCAAACATAAACCTTGTTTCTGCGATGCCAATCGCAAAGGAGAGGGGCATAGAGGTCGAGGAGAGCAAGATAGAGAAGACCGACAGCTACGAGAGCCTGCTTGAGGTGAACGTTGAGGGGAGAGGAAGGTCGATCTACCTTGCTGGAACGAGCTTTGGCAGAGACGACTACAGGATAATCAAGATAGACAAGTACAAGACCGACTTCGTCCCGAAAGGGCACTACATAATCTCCCTGCACGAGGACAAGCCCGGGGTCATCGGCAGGGTTGGAACGCTGTTCGGCAAGAACAACATCAACATCGCCGGAATGATTGTCGGCAGATATGGCGATAAGCCCGGGGGAATCCAGCTCATGCTTCTGCTCGTTGACGATCCGCCGAGTGAAGAGGTGCTCGAGGAGATGCAGAAGCTTGACGGGATAATCGACGCGGTTTACATCCACCTCTGAACCTCTTTTTCATTCAATTCTTTGCCGAACAAAAACGTTATATTTCAGGCTTGACAAGTTCTGCTGATGTTCTACACCGAAGACAGGCTCAACAACTGGATTGAGAGGATAAAGGACGAGGAGCTTGACCTTGAGAGCGGGAAGGGGCTGGAAGTGTTCGACAAGATGCTCGACGACTACATAATCGCATGCCTGAACCTCCTGAAGAGCATAAGGGAGAGGGAGGTGACCAAGAAGGACGCTCTGAAGTTCATAGAGGAGAGCAAGCCCCTCCTCGACAGGAGCTACGATGTTGGAGACGATGTGAAGGCTGAGCTGCTCGAGATGACCAAGGAGAACATGAAGGTGGTCGCAAAGGGGCTCGAGCTGACGATAGCCGGAAAGGTCAGCAGAAAGTCCTTCGAGAAGCTTCTGGAGGACGCAATAAAGAAGGAGAAGAGTGGAGACCTTGAGGGTGCGTTCGAGGACATGGCAAAGATGGCGGCCAAGGCACTCGCAGGTGAGAGGTTGCCTGAGGATCTCGAAATTCCTGACGAGGATCTGTTCGTCATCGGATGGCTTGACGCCATAGATGCGATAAGCACAGTCCACCACCTCATCGAGATCGACAGAACGGAAGTGGAGGATGACCTGGAGTGAGCTCGAGAACCTGAAGAGGTTCAAAAGGTTCGATTTTTCCCTTTACAAATACCTGATTGACGTTTTTGGTAAAAGAGGTGACAAGGCGTTCTTCTACGTTAAGGAGCGGAGGGTCAAGAGGTACAGAGACTTCTTCGTGGTGGTTGGCAGAGAGGAGTACATAGTCGACGAGAGGTTCTGCACCTGCAGGGACTTCCAGTTCAACCTCAAAGGCAAAGCACCGTGCGCGCACATAATTGCCGTAGAGGTTGCGAGAAACCTCAAAATGTACGATGAGGTGGATGCGTACTACATAGACTTCACCAGCATCTCAGCAAGGAGGGGCTGGAGGTTCGGAGGGTAGGAAGGTATATATCCGCGTGAGATACTTCCGCTATGGGTGTGCTCTCCAAGGATGAGATCCGGAGGCTGATTGAAAGCCAGTCCCTGATCTCCGACTACGTCGACCTCGAGACCCAGCTCCAGCCCAACGGATTCGACTGCACGCTGAGAAAGGTTGCGAGGATTTCAGGGGAGGGCAGGCTGGACTTCGACAACTCCGAGAGGAGAATTCCAGAAACTGAGGAAATGCCCTTCGAGAACGAGTGGGTCTTTCTGGAGAAGGGGTACTACAGAGCCTACATAAACGAGGTCGTGAGAATCCCCAATGACATGATGGCCCTTGCCAGACCGAGGTCGAGCCTCATAAGGGCCGGAGCGAACATCCTCACGGCCGTGTGGGATGCTGGATACGTTGGCAGGAGCGAGGTGGGGCTGGTGGTTTACAACGAGGACGGGCTGTGGCTCAAGAGGAACGCGAGAATAGTGCAGCTCGTCTTCTTCAGGCTCGACGGAGAGACCGAGGGGTACTCGGGGATCTACAGGGGAGAGAACGTCTGACTACTCGAAGGAAACGCTCCCCCTCACAATTTTGAAGACGTCGCAGCTCTCGAGCCTACGAACTATCGAAAGCACAGGGTTTCGCGGGTTCACCTTCTCCATCCTCGCGATCGTGTAGCTCTCGAAAAACGGGTTCCTCGTGGAGGCCTGAAAAACAACCTCCGGATCAAACAGGTAGCTCGCGAACCTGACCTCGTCGAACATTGACGGGGATGCTATCATGGCATTATCCGTGCCGATCATCCACCTCTCGTACTCCGAGAACAGCTCGTAGTTTTTGATGTTCATGAGCCCAAAAAACGCGTTTGACCTGAAGCACGTCACTATTCCTGCTCCAGTCTCCATTGCTTCCTCCACCTGCCTCCTCTCCGCCATGTTCATGTGGATGATGAAGTCCGGCTCGAGGGACAGGGCATCTTCCACGTCCCCACCATCTTTCTCCCCGGCATGAATCGCGAAAACCTTCCCGTGCTTCCTCGCCAATCTTCTGCAGAACTCGAGAAGGTCGAGGTCGTGATCCCTCACGCTGCTGAAGTTGAAGCCCTGCGATATCTCCACGAGCCTCTTAGCTTCCTCCTCGCTCGATGGCCTTGAAAGGGCCATGAGCCTCCTCTCCTCATCTGCCTTCAGGTACAGCTCGTATCCCCGCAGACCCCCCTCCCTGAACTCGAGCGATGTTGAGGCTGTTTTTGCAATCAGTGCCACTGATTTCCTCATCCACTCGACAAGCTCATCCTCGCTCGACTCCTCAAGAACCCTGAACTTGTACCCCCCGGGCCCCACAAGCTCCTCGAGCCCCATCTTCGGAGCCTCTACAGCAGAGTCGCCTATGTGGGTGTGGGCGTTGAAGAATGAGGGGAAGACGACGAAGTCGGGAGTCACGCTCGCAACCTCGAACCTCCACTCCGAGTCCAGAAGGAAGTAGCCCGTTTCTCCGCTCACGGCATCGAGGACTCTGAGGGGTTGCATGGATAAAGTTAAATACATGGGGTATAATACCATTCCCCATGGCGAAGAAGGAGAAGGCACCACCACTGATGTCCTCGGCAGGAATAATGAGGTACTTCGAGGAGGAGAAGACTCAGATAAAGATAAGTCCAAAAGCCGTGCTCGCTTTCGGCCTCGTGGTTGGATTCCTGACGATAATTCTCAACGCGTACTATGGGCTCTGGCCGGGTTAACATCGAGATAATTTTTACAGGCAGATCGAACGTTGGCAAGTCCACCCTCTTTTCCCACCTTTTCGGTGTCCGGGTGAGGAAAGGAAAGAGGCCCGGCACGACCATCGCCCCGAACTTCTACAGCTACAGAGACCTTCTCGCCACCGACCTCCCGGGTTTTGGGTATGTTAAAGGTGTAAGCAGGGGGTTCAACGAGAGGGTGAAGGACTTCATCGTCCACTACATTGAGGAGAACGCGAGCAGAATCGCTGCGGGAGTGATAGTGATCGACTCCAAGGCCTTCAGAGAAGTTGTGGAGAGGTGGGACAGCAGGGGATACATCCCGGTTGACGTTGAGATGGCCGATTTCTTGCGAGATGTGGGTGTTGAGGTGATAGTCTGCGCGAACAAGTTCGACAAGGTCGAGAACGGCGAGGAGGTGCTTGAGTACATCTCATCCAGAATGAGTGTGGACAGGGAGAGGGTTATTCCCACGGTGGCCAAGAAGGGAGATATCTCCGGAGTGAAGAACACTCTCAAGGATGTGCTTGCAAGGAGGGGTAGGGTGGATTTGTTTGGTGCATTTAAATAATATCTTCTGAGAAATTTTACGCCGGGGTCGGAGAATATTAATATAGGGGAAAAACCAACTATATAATTGTGATCCCATATGAGACGCTTTAACTGGAGGCTTTTCAGGAGAAAGGGCAGGAAGAAGGAGATCATGAAGGATGAGAAGCTGCTTCTCAAGAATGTCGATGACATTAAAAACCCGAGGGAAGATAGAACCGTTCATGAGGTCGCAAGAGAAATCCTACCGGAGGAGGATTAAGGTCAAGTTCACTTTTTTAGGAGGGTTCGATATCAGGGAGAGGGAGGTTGAGGTTGAGCCGGGGAAGAAGTATTCAGAGCTTCTTGAGGAGTTCGGAATCAATCCTGAGACCGTGGTGCTCGTTAAGAATACCGAACCTGTGCCCATAGACTCCACCGTAGAAGACGGAGAGGTTAAAGTGCTCAGGGTTATTTCTGGTGGCTAATCCATCATAATGATGGAGGCTAAGAGAAGTATTTAGGGAATAAGGTTAATAAATTGGCAGTAAAGATTATATTATCACCCCAGGTGTGATGAGTAATGGTCAAAAGCTATCTCGTCATAGCAGACAGTGGCTTCGGCGGAACCTCACTGGCATACAACATCACCACAAAGGTCTCAGATAACGTAATTTGGTTCCCCTCGGAAAATCCCCTCATAGTTCAGAGAATAATCGACGCCTACAGAAAGAGACCGAATCTCGAGATTTTCAGCTCCAGAAAGTTCAACATCGCCAACCTCAACGAGATCAACATTCTCCTGTCAAAATCGATAGAGACGAGAAGGGAGCCTTCTTCTGTCTGCATAACCCTCATCTCCGAGCTCATTCTTGTTCACGGCCTCGAAAAAACATACCTCTTCCTCGCCAACCTGATGAACAAGGTGGAGGGGAAGAACGGCACGGTCGTCGGGCTGATGATCAAGGGTGCCCAGCCGAGGAGAGACGAGATCCTTATCTCGAGGCTGTTCTCCGAGATCTTCCACCTCGAGAAGGAGCTAAACGACAACCAGCTCACGTTCATCCTGAAGTCCGAAACGCCAATAGACGAGAAGTACGTCTTCAGGCTCAGGGTCAGGGGTTACGAGGTCGAACTCGATTCGGTTCTTGAGAAGTACATAAAGGAGAAATAAACTATTTATACGGGCTCGCAGAATTTGCCACATGCCCGGAATAATTCCGCACAGGCACTGCGTTGTTTGCGGTAAGGCCATAGAGCCTGAGGAGATATTCTGCGGAAAGGAGTGCCAGAACAGGTACGAGGAGGACAGAAAGAAGCAGAGGAACTACATCATCTTCATGTTCGCGATGCTCTTCGGAATCCTGTTTCTGATGATGTTCTCTAACCTGTGAAGACGTCGAGCCTGTCAACCTTCCTGAAGAAGCCAGCGACCTTGCAGAACGTCGTTCTCTTTTTTATCTCCTCCACGATGTTTTCTCCGAGCTTTTCCTCAGCCTCGGCGAAGAATATGTAGTCCCCGAGCCTCGTGCCAGCTGGCCTGCTCTCGAGCTTCCTGAGGTTTATCCCGTTCTTGTAGAAGACCTCAAGCACCCTGTAGAGTGCCCCCGGCCTGTCATCCACTCCGAAGAACAGGCACGTCAGGCTCTCATCACCATTCACAGAGCCGCCACTCCTCCGTATAATGTAGAACCTCGTCCTGTTTGACGTCAATGACTGAATGTCCCTCTTTATGACCTGCAGCCTGTAGAGCTTGGCCGCGAGCTCAGACGCTATGGCCGCTGACCTGTCGTCCAGCATCTCTATCGCCTCGCTTGTGGTTCTCGTGTACCTTATCTCCGCGTGCGGTAGGTAGTTGTTTATGAACTCGCTGCACTGGGCTATTGCCTGAGGGTGGGAGTACACGACCTCTATGTCCCTGAGGGGCAGTCGCTTCTTGGCCACGAGGTTGTGCCTGATCTCCGACTCGTATTCGGCGAAGACCTCCACGTCATGCCTCAAGAGAGCATCGAGGGTCTGCAGGACAGTCCCCTGAAGGGAGTTCTCTATGGGGACTATGCCGTAATCTGCTTTCCCGCTCTCCACCGCGAGAAATATGTCCTCCACCTTGCTCTGGTAGATGAGGGGCAGCCTCGAGCCCACGAGCTTTAACGCCGTCTCCTCAGAAAAGCTTCCCGGAGGGC
This sequence comes from Geoglobus ahangari, assembly GCF_001006045.1. Classification (NCBI taxonomy): domain Archaea; kingdom Methanobacteriati; phylum Methanobacteriota; class Archaeoglobi; order Archaeoglobales; family Archaeoglobaceae; genus Geoglobus; species Geoglobus ahangari. The sequence continues at coordinate 1,504,777 of NZ_CP011267.1, read as the reverse complement.
CGAGAACGGCAACCTTCTTCCTCACACCGAGAATCCTGTACTCCTCCTCCTTGGTGAGCTTCATCAGCCTCTCGAAGATCTCCGAGACCATCACGGGGTTCAGTTCTGTTTTGGTCACAAGCTCCCTCAGCTTGACATCCTCTACATGAGAGATCTCGACCGGCTCGTTGAGCTTCAGCTTCTCCATAGCCACCTTTCTTCCGGCCTCAACCCTCTTCTCGATCAGCCGGAGGACGAGGGAGTCTATCGCCCTTATGTAGCCCCTCAGCATGTCTATGCCCTCTGCATTGACGGTCGTTTTGTACGCATCAAGCACTATCGTCGAGTCCCTGTAATCGTCGAATTCCTCTCTCAGCTCATCAACAAGGCCCTTGAACGACCGCTCGTCCTTCATGATCTCGTCAAGAACCCTTGCATTCTCCAGAATCTCCTTCCTCAGCTCCTCAGCGTTCTTCTGAATGTGGTAGTACAGCCTCCAGTCCTGATTGATTATCCTGCTGGCGAGCTTGTGCATGACAAGAAATATCGGGGAGCCGTAGTGGTATGCCTTCCCGAACCTTCCCCTGAGAGTCAGGGCGAACAGGAAGAGGAGGAAGTGGGCCGTTCCCTGAATTTCGGCCATCTTCCTGTCATGCTCCTCCACAGAGATGTGAGAGATTATTGCCCCAGCCCTTCTGAACTCCTCGAGGATTACCCTTTCCTCCTCCCTACCACTCTCGTGAACGACGATTATGTTCGACAGTCCTATCTCGCTGTCCGGCCCGAACATCGGGTGGATGCTGAGGTAGTCAAAGCCAAGCCTCTCGAGGTGGGGAATTGCGAGGTTCTTTAGCGTTGAGATGTCCACTATGAGCGCGCTCCTGTTCTTCCTTGCTATGTCCTCGAGGGCATTCTCTATCTCATCCATTGGAACGCAGAGAAATATGACGTCAAACCCGTCGATCTCCCCGTAGCTCACCTCACTCCTGTCGGGGTTCAGGTCGTAGCCCTTGACGAAGTAGCCCCTGTTCTCGAAGAACCTGTGGAAAATTCCACCCATCCCGCCCATTCCGTAAATCAGGATCCTCATATGACTCCCATCGACTTCAGAATCTTTCTTGCTGTGTAAACGTCATACTGCCCGGGAGCTACAGGGGTGGAGAGGGAGCAGTAGATGAACGGGGAGCCGAGGATGAAGGAGAGGATCCTCGTGTATGCGAACTTCCTCCCCATCAAAAACGCCACGACGTCGTCGTACTCAGTCAGGAGCTTTACGATCTTGACGACGTCCTCCTTCCCAGCGCCCATCGTCGCGATCTTTATCACGTCACCCCTTTTGGCCTCGACTATGTCGACCAGCTCCTCGTACGACGGCGTCTCAGTGAAGTTGTGATAGGACTCTATGATCTTGACCTTCTCGAACTTCAGAAATACCTCATCATCGAGCCTCGTTTCGAGGTCAACGTAGTCCACATACCTGGAATACTTCCTCAAGAGCTCAAGCCTCTCTTCCTCCTCGCCCTCGTACCTTCCACCATCCTCCTTGAGCCTTATGGTGACTATCGAGGGCTTCTCCGTTCTGATTCTGTCGTACTCCGGTAAAGAGGGGAAGAGGTCGAGCCTGAACTCGATCACGTCCGCTACCCTAACGGCCTGAGATGCCTCCGCGAAGCTCTTGACGCTCACAACAAAGCTACCCTTCAATTATGCTCTCCTCCACAGCGACTCCAAAGTGACGGGCCTTCTCTCCGATGTAAACGAGTATCTCATCTCCCTCCTTGAGCTCCGAGACGCTTATGTGCCTTCCTCCCTCCCCGACGAGCTTTATCGTCTCGGCGTTCTGCAGGATCACCGACCCCTCCACATCTCCAGCCCTCGCCCTGACGAGCAACATCGGCCTCTTCTCTATCTTTACCCTCCCAACGTAGCTCCTCCTCGTCCTGCCATCATGTCTGACTATCTCCACCTCGTCCCCAGCCCTCAGCTCGGCAAGGTATCTTGTCCTCTCACCGACTTTTATGTAGGCGTTCACACTCCCGGCATTTACCCTGAACGGCCTTGAGGCCACATACTCGCTCTCCTCGCTCTCGCTCGCCACGAGGAACATGAACTCGGCCGTGTTCCCGACGAGCATCCCCTCTCCCGGGGTCATCATCGTGATCGTGTCAACGCACACCCTGTCCCCCATGCCGAGCTTCCTTATCTCCACAACCCTGCCCTTCACGAGCCTGACCGACTCCGTCTCCTCAACAACGTCTCTGAACGACCTCATCTCGTCCCTGCTCCTCGGAGTTATCGCAATTCCGTCCGCACCTCTTTCAAGGGTTGTCAGCACCACCCTCGCCTCCTCGGCATCGCTCACTATCGGAATTATCTTGGCGCTTCCCTTCATCGCTATCAGGTTCTCGAGGGGGATGATCTTCCAGTTGTCAAAGCTCAGAAATATCCTTCCGGCAGTCCTGCTCAGCTCCACCACTCTCTCCTGATCCTCCGCGCCTCTTATCCTGAAAACCTCTGCCTCTTCAACCTCAATGTTGCCGAGCTTTCTCACAAGTTCCATGAACTCCTTCTTAACGGCCACACCGGTAAACCCGAGCTCTATAGCATCCTTAACGTGCTCCTTCACTTCATCCCAGACTTCTCCATCATCTATTAACCAGATCTCTTTCATAGACGACACCGTGAATTACTCTCGCAATCTTGATGGCAAGCTCCCTTGGATTCTCCGCCTGAAATATGTTTCTGCCGGCCGCAACACCCTTCGCCCCAGCGTCGAGCGCTTCCTTGACGACCTCAAGGAACTCTGCTGAGCTCTCCTTCTTTATCCCTCCCGCGATCACCACAGGTATCCTCGAGTGCTCGACCACCTCCCTGAACGTCTCCACGCTTCCGGTGTAGTTTGTCTTGACTATGTCCCCCCCAATCTCGTTTGCAACCCTGACCGCGAGCTTGACCTCCTCCACTCCGAATTCGTTGATCCCTCTTCCCCTCGGGTAGCTCATCACGAGCAGTGGGATTCCGTAGTCGTCGCACGCCTCTGAGATCATTGACGCCTCCCTTATCTGCTCTCCCTCGCTGTCACTCCCCACGTTCACGTGGACACTCACCGCGTCAGCCCCAAGCTGTATGGCCTTTTCTACGCTCGTAACAACTCTCTTCGCCAGCGGGTCCGGGCTCAGGTAGGTTGAGGCAGAGAGGTGGACAATCAGGGCGGACTCCATCTCGTCTACATAGTCAGAGTGCTTGACCATTCCCTTGTGCAGGACGAACGCGTCCACTATTCCGTCAAGGAGGGCGAGCATCCTGTCCACATTCTCCAGTCCAACCTCCGGTTTGGTCATTCCGTGATCCATAGGAACTATGAACGTTCTTTCCCCCTTGAGTATCCGTCTCATCCTCCTTTTCTTTCCGTGCATTTTTATGCACCTCTTTTATTCAAAGGAATTATATATACCGTCCCCAAGACCCTCGAACAGCACAGGCGCACAAGACAACACCTCCCGATTTCAGAAGCTAAAGCCAAAGCTAAAGTTAAACCAGAAAAATCCGAAATACCCATACCTGCTCGTGTGTGCGGGCATTCAAATGAAGTCTCGGTGCTGAATATTTAAACTTTTCTGATTATTCATTAACATTCACGTCACATCCCCTTCAATTCCCGAACGACATCTCTGAGAGTGTCCGCTGCCGTCGCAATCCCGAAGGTGTCCCTTATCTCCCCGATAATCGCAAGTTCGAAAAATCTCGCCCCATACTCGCCGAACAGCTTCTTCACACTCTCTATGAAGGCATCGGCATCCCTGTAGGCCACGTCAAGCCCCATGCCCGTTGTCTCCTTCAGGTGAACCTCAAGCACCCTCACGAGCGCGGGATTCGTCTTTTCCGCTGCCTTTCTCACAGCCTCGACCACAAGCTCCTCTGTCGAGTCCGGCAGCTCCTCAGTCATGGATCACCACACCTCCCTCACCGAGAGAGTACTCGTGAACCCTCACAGAGTGTGGACTCGCCCTCTGCTTCAGGATCACGAGCTTCCTTTTCAGCTCCCCTCCCTCAATAAACGTGGACAGGACTATCATGTTGTCCGCGAGCGTGCTGAGATTGGTCGCCGGGAAGGAAGAGAGGCTGGACAGATCAACCCACCTGTTCAGCGTCGCGAGCACAGCCGTTCCGTTCTCCTTGGACACTATCTGGAGGTACCTCATCATTTTCGCCAGCTCCGTGGGGTTCATGTGCTGCTGGAGCGACGAGAGGCTGTCGATGACCATGACGTCCGGCCGGTATCTGGATATAAGCCGGGATATCTCCACAAAATACGAGATCGGGCTCTTGGCTTCCGGAACAAAGTCATAGATCAGGAGTCTGTCCTTCACTGGCTCGTAGTCCATACCGTAGTTCTCCATGGCCCTCAAAATCGCATTCCTGCTCTCCTCAAACGTCACGAACACCGCCCTCCTCCCGAGCATCGCGTTTGCGTGACAGAAGTGGAGGCCAAAGGTCGTCTTTCCGCTTCCCGTGTTGCCGACCACGACGGTTATGCTTCCCCTGTAAAATCCACCACTGGTCAGCTCGTCCAAGCGTGGTATCCCCGTTGTGAGCTTCTCGTTGGAGACGAACTCGCTCGCATCAAGCTCAGGAATCTCAAACACGATCAGTCCGCTGTCAGTTATCTCAAACTCGTAACTGGGTTTCTCTATTCTCCTTCCGCGCATCTTCAGTATCCTCATCACCCTTCTGTAGTGTTCTCTTTCGTAAACCAGCTCAAGGGAGATCACACCGTCGACAACGAACTCCTCAATTC